>JBDTSU010000126.1:0-9784 GCA_039930965.1 Betaproteobacteria bacterium | reverse complement strand
AAACGTCCATGGAGATAATCAAAATGACTGAACAAACAATTAAACTGAGACGCGGAAATGAACGTGGCTATGCGGATTACGGCTGGCTGAAGAGCCATCACAGTTTTTCCTTCGCGGACTACTACGATCCGGCGCACATGGGTTTTGGCCCGTTGCGCGTCATCAATGAAGACCGGGTTGCGGCCGGAATGGGATTTGGCACCCACGGACATCGCGACATGGAAATCATCAGCTATGTGCTGGACGGCGCGCTTGCCCACCAGGACAACATGGGCAATGGCTCGACGATTCGCCCTGGCGATGTGCAGCGCATGAGTGCCGGAGCCGGTGTCACGCACAGCGAGTTCAATCAATCGCGCGATGGCGTTACCCATTTCCTGCAAATATGGATTCAGCCGAATGTCACGGGCATCAAGCCTTCTTACGAGGAAAAGCACTTCGATGCCGCGTCCAAACGCGGACAGTTACGACTGATCGCCTCGCCCGACGGACGCGCCGGATCGGTACAGATTCACCAGGATGCATATCTGTATGCCGGGTTGATCGACGCGACGGAAACGGCGACTCATGCATTGGCGTCAGGCCGACTCGGCTATGTGCACATTGCGCGTGGCCGTGCCACGGTCAACGGCGTCTTGTTGGACGGTGGCGATGCCATCAAGCTGACCGGACCGGTGGACATCGTGGTCGAGAAGGCGCAGGACGCGGAAGTGCTGGTCTTTGATCTCAATCCTTGAAAGGGGCAATTCATGAATAGCAATCTGCAACATGTCGCGGCGACCGCCGGCCGAGCGATGCTGGCACTGATCTTCATCATTTCCGGCTGGGGAAAGATTACCGGCTTTGCGGGGACCGCCGGATACATCGCCTCCAAGGGCTTGCCGCTGCCTGAGGTGATGACCGCAGGTGCCATTGCGGTTGAATTTCTGGGGGGGATGGCGCTGCTTGCCGGATTCAAGGCGCGCTGGGCCGCCTTGGCGATCTTTGTTTTTATCATTCCCACCACGCTGTTTTTTCACAACCCCGCCGGACTGTCCGGACCGGAGGCGCAAGGCCAGATGATCCACCTGATGAAGAACGTGGCGATCATGGGCGGCATGCTGATGGTGTTTGCCTTTGGGCCGGGCCGGTACAGCGTTGACGGGGAATGATCGTTTCCTTGCGGCTGTCATGAGGACAGGAATGGAGCCTGGAATGAGGAAGATTGATCGCATTATTGACTCACAAATTGCCCCGGTCGGCACGTTCAGCGTGCGTCGCGCGCTGCCTGACCACGCACGCAAGTCGGTCGGGCCCTGGGTATTCCTCGATCACTTCGGGCCATTTCGCGTCAAGCCGGGAGAAGATGGAGTCGGCCCGCATCCGCACGCCGGCATTGAAACGGTGACCTATTTGCTGTCTGGTCGCAACGAACATCGCGATTCCGCAGGCCACACCGGCATCGTTGGCCCGGGCGGCGCGCAATGGATGACGTCGGGTCGCGGAATCATTCATGCGGAAGCGCCCGTGGTGGAAAATTCGACCGGAAACGAGGCCGACATGACGATGCATGGCATCCAGTTGTGGACGTCGTTGCCAAGGGCGCTGAAATTGATGCCACCGCGTTACCAGCGCATCGATGCCGCGGCGATCCCCGACGTCGCCCTGTCGAACGGCCGCGTAAAAGTGATCGCGGGAGGCTACGCCTCGCGGACCGGACCGGCGCAAACGTTGATGCCTTTGCTGCTCTGGCACGTCTCACTCGATCCCTTGGCCGAATTTCGCTCCGGCATCCCGGCAGGGTTTGAGGTGGCGGCTTACGTCATCGCCGGCGCGGCCGGGTTTGGCGGCCGCCAGCGGGCCGCAACGGGCCAGCTGGTGGTGTTCGACAACGCGGATGGCGACATCGAATTCTCCAATGTCGGCGAAAGCACGCTGGATGTCTTGTTGCTCGGAGGGCCGCCCGCTGAAGGCCCACTGGTATTTCACGGCCCGTTCGTGATGAATTCGCTGGAACAGGTGCGGCGTGCCGAGCGCGCCTATCACGGTGGGCAGATGGGGTCGTTGGCGTAGGCCGGCGGTCATTCCAGTGCCCTGTAGAATCATCCGTTTGGAAGACCGACACAAAACATGAATATTGCAAGAATTCTCGCCTTTGCCGGCAGTACCCGCAAACAGTCATGGAACCGCAAAGTGCTGGAGGTTGCCGTGACCGGCGCGCGTGACGCAGGCGCCGAGGTCACGGTTGTCAATCTGGCGGACTACCCGATGCCGATCTACAACGCCGACTGGCATGCCGAGCATGGCGTCCCGCCCGCCATGCTTGAGCTGCGCGAGCAGATGATGGCCGCCAACGGGTTGTTGATCGCGAGCCCCGAATACAACACGTCCATCACGCCGCTTCTGAAGAACACCATCGACTGGCTGTCACAGGAGGTTAACGGCGCGAGCGGCAACGCGCCGTTCGAAGGCAAGGTCGGCGGACTGATGGGCGCATCCAACGGCGCGTTCGGCACCATTCGTGCGCTGCCGCACGTGTCTTACATTCTTTCCAACCTGGGCACATTCATGCTGCCCGTGTTGGCGGTGCCGGGTGTCGCGAAGTCATTCGACGAAGCGGGTGTTATGACGAATGAGCGCACCAGGAAGATGTTGTCCGGCCTGGGCGCGCGCCTGGCGACGACCATTGTCAAGCTCGGCCCGGAGAGCACAACCGGACAATGATTTGGCGATTGATGGGCCCTATGGAGGCCATCGCAATTTTTAATTGGCGAATTCGCTGATCGTCGCGCAAACTTCATTCGTTGAAACAGCAGAAGGAGTCCAAGCATGGCGAAGAAGGCGGCGGGAAGCATGCCGGTGAATCTGGGTATCAATGAACGCGATCGCGAGAAGATCGCCGAGGGACTGTCTCGCCTGCTCGCGGATACGTACACGCTGTACTTGAAGACCCATAACTTCCACTGGAACGTCAAGGGTCCGATGTTCCAGACATTGCACCTGATGTTCGAGACGCAATACACAGAGCTCGCGTTGGCCGTTGACCTGATCGCCGAGCGGATTCGTGCTCTCGGCTTTCCGGCGCCGGGCACCTACAAGCAGTACGCCGGGCTTTCTTCGATCAAGGAGACCGACGGCGTGCCCGAGGCGACGCAGATGATCCGACTGCTGGTCGAGGGGCAGGAAGCCGTGGTGCGCACCGCCCGCAAGCTGTTCCCGGCGGTCGACAAGGCCGGCGATGAGCCGACGGCGGACCTGCTGACCCAGCGCATGCAGGTCCACGAGAAGACCGCCTGGATGCTGCGTGCCTTGCTTGAAAAATGACATTGAAATTGTAAATTTCGGACGCAATTGCAGACACATCGATTACCAATACGGAAACAGATATGGCCACCATCGAATTGACCAAGGACAATTTCAACGCGACCATCGAAAACAATGACGTGGTGATCGTCGATTTCTGGGCGCCCTGGTGCGGACCTTGCCGCATGTTCGCGCCAACTTTTGAGGCGGTATCGGAGCAATATCCAAATGTTGTCTTCGCCAAACTCAATACCGAAGACCAGCAGGAACTTGCGGCGTCATTCAATATTCGTTCGATTCCGACCCTGATGGTGTTCCGTGAAAAGGTCATCATCTTTTCCCAGGCCGGCATGTTGCCGAAAGCAGGGTTTGAGCAGGTCGTGCAGAAATCGCTGGAAGTCGACATGGCGCTCGTGCATGCGGAAATCGCCGCGCAGGAGAAACAGCCCGCCTGAGGGTCTCAGGCCGGAAGTGGAACACGAACGCCCGCCACACGCGGGCGTTTTTGTGGGTTTGCGGCTGCCGGTGCACTAATTCCTGCATTTGAGATAATGCGCGCACTCCCTTTAAGGCGCCGTCGCCATGCTCCCCTCTTTTTCCCCGTTGCGAGAAGCGTTTCTCGCGGATGAATCCGTTGTTGTTTCCGCGCTCCTGCGCGAGGCAAAATTGCCCGTGGGGCAGAATGCCGCGGTCGATGCGACGGCGCGGCGCCTGGTCGAGGCAGTACGCGGTCGCCAGCGTGAAAACGTCGGCATGCAGTCTTTTCTCACCCAGTACGATCTCTCCACCCAGGAAGGTGTATTGCTGATGTGCGTCGCGGAAGCGCTGCTGCGAATTCCCGATGCCGCCACCGCGGACAAGCTCATCAAGGACAAGTTCTCCCAGGGTGACTGGAAGAAACACCTGGGCGCGTCCGATTCGATGCTGGTCAACGCCGGCACCTGGGGCATGATGCTGACCGGCAAGCTGGTCGCGCCGGCGGCCGACAGTTTTGGCGATGTCGGCAGCTGGCTGACCCGGCTCGCGGCACGCGCGGGCGAGCCGATCGTGCGTACCGCCCTGAAGCAGGGCATGAAGCTGATGGCCGAACAGTTTGTCATGGGGCGGACCATCGGCGAGGCGTTGAAGCGCGCGGCGTCGGGTGATGAAGCGGCCTATCGCCATTCCTATGACATGCTCGGTGAAGCGGCGATGACAGCAGCCGATGCCGAGCGCTATTTCAAGGCTTACCAGGACGCAATCGCGGAAATCTGCCGATATGTGAAACCCGGGCAGAATGTGTTCGAGGCGCCTGGCATCTCGATCAAACTGTCGGCGCTGCATCCGCGCTACGAACTTGCGCATCGGCAGCGGGTGATGGACGAATTGCTGCCCAAAATCATGGCGCTGACCGAACAGGCACGCGACGGCGGTATCGGCATGACGCTCGATGCCGAGGAAACCGAACGCCTGGAACTGTCGCTGGAGTTGTTTGGCGCTGTTTACAGCGATGCGCGCTTTGCCGGTTACGAAGGCTTTGGGGTGGCGGTCCAGTCCTACCAGAAGCGCGCGAGCCAGGTGCTCGACTGGCTGGCGGCGCTCGCCGGCCAGCACGGCCGGCGCATCATGACGCGGCTGGTGAAGGGCGCTTATTGGGATAGCGAAATCAAACGCGCGCAAATGCAGGGATTCAGCGCCTATCCGGTATTCACGCGCAAGGTCAATACGGACGTCGCGTACCTCGCCTGCGCGGCCAGGATGCTCGCTCAGCCGCAGGCGTTTTACTGCCAGTTCGCGACCCACAATGCGCATACCGTCGCGACCATCCTCGAACGCGCCGGCGGCGACGCCCGGTTCGAGTTCCAGCGCCTGCACGGCATGGGCATGGAACTGTATGAGGCCGTTCTGGCGCGACCCCACAGCGCCTGCCGCGTGTACGCGCCGGTGGGCAGCCATGAAGACCTGCTGCCGTACCTGGTGCGGCGCCTGCTCGAGAACGGCGCGAATTCATCGTTCGTCAACCGCATCGCCGATCCCGACGTGTCGATCGATAATGTCGTCGCCGACCCGATTGCCACGTGCGAGGGCAATACGGAAAAGGCCAACGGCAAGTTGCCGTTGCCACGCAAGCTGTACCTCGGCTCGGAAGTGAGCCGCCTCAATTCCGCCGGCTTCAGCTTTGCAGAGGTGCCGGCGACGCAGGCGCTGTATGCCCAGATGGCGGCCACCCTGGCACGTACTGATCTCATTGCCCGGCCGCTGATCGCCGGCGAGGCCATGCGCGGCGCGCCGAAGGACGCCTTCAGCCCGACAACGCTGGAGAAGATAGGTATTATCGAGGAAGCCGACGAACCATTGCTCGACCTGGCGCTCGGCCTCACCGCCGGGTACATCAATCATCCCATGCCGGCGGCGGCGCGCGCGGCGGTGCTCGAGCGCGCCGCCGACCTGCTCGAAGAGCGGCGCGCGATATTCATGGCGCTGTGCGCGCGCGAGGCCGGCAAGACGCTGCCGGACGCGCTCGGTGAGGTCCGCGAGGCGGTGGATTTCTGCCGCTACTATGCCGAGCAGGCGCGGCAGCATTTTGCGGTGCCGCACCGGTTGCAGGGCCCGACCGGGGAGAGCAACGAACTCAGCCTTCAGGGGCGCGGCGTGTTTGCCTCCATTTCGCCGTGGAATTTTCCGCTGGCGATATTTCTGGGTCAGATTGCGGCCGCGTTTGCGGCGGGCAATGCCGTGATCGCCAAACCCGCCGAACAATCGCCGATCATCGCCTTTGAAGCGGTGAAGCTGCTGCTCGAAGCCGGCATGCCGAAGGATGCCATCGCCCTGCTGCCGGGGCGCGGCGAGGTCATCGGCGCGAAGCTGGTGGCCGATCCCCGCGTCGCCGGCGTCGCGTTTACCGGCGGAACGTCAACCGCGCAAGCCATCAATCGCGCGCTGGCCCATCGCGCCGGCCCGATCATTCCGTTCATTGCCGAGACCGGCGGACAGAATGCGATGATCGTCGATTCCTCGGCGCTGCCCGAGCAGGTCGTCAATGACGTGATTGCCTCCGCATTCAACAGTGCCGGCCAGCGCTGTTCTGCGTTGCGCATCCTGTGCGTGCAAAAGGACATTGCGCCGCGAATCGCCACCTTGCTGGCAGGGGCGATGCAGGAACTCCGGCTGGGCGACCCGGCGCGGCTCGCCACCGATATCGGCCCGGTCATCGATCGCGAGACCTTCGACATGCTGGTTGCGCACCGCGAACGCATGGCATTGCAGTTTCGCCAGATTGGACAGACCCAATTGCCGTCCGATATTCCGAACGGCCATTTTTTCGCACCCTGTGCGTTCGAGATCCCCACTTTCGATACCATTAAGAGCGAAGTCTTTGGCCCGGTGCTGCATGTAATGGCGTTTGAGGCCGATCAATTGCTGCAGGTCGTCGATGCCATCAACGCCAGCGGCTATGGGCTGACGCTGGGCGTGCATTCACGCATCGAAGACACCATCGAGGCGATTCGCGCGCGCGCGCGGGTGGGCAACCTGTACGTGAACCGCAACCAGATCGGCGCGGTGGTTGGTGTGCAACCGTTCGGCGGCGAGGGCTTGTCGGGGACCGGTCCCAAGGCCGGCGGCCCGCACTATCTATTCCGGTTTGCGAGTGAACGCACGGTGACGGTCAATACCGCCGCGGCCGGCGGCAATGCGGCGCTGATTGCCAGTTCGGAATAGTGCCCGAACGCACAGACGGTGCACGTAAATTGAGTTCTAGTCAGGTTTTTCGCGGAGTGTGGATGCGATTTCTCATTTGCAGTGCCCTCGTTATCTTGAGCGGATGTGCGGAACTGATGACGTCGCGCCCGTTGACGGATGACCACGGCCCGCTGCAATCGGTGCAACCTTTCTCGCTCACCGCGGTTGGCGAAATCGCGCCGCAAGGCTGGCAGCCGTGGATACTATCGCGTTTCCTGGCGCGCACGCAATACGGCATTGTCGAACACGACGGTGAGCACGTCCTGGCAGCGCGGGCGAACGTGTCCGCGTCCGGCCTGTTGCAGCCGCTTGCGATTGCCGCGAATGAGTATCCGTACCTCAACTGGCGCTGGAAGGTGCCGCAATTGATTCCGGGCGCGAACAACGCCAGCCGTATTGGCGATGATTCGCCGGTGCGGGTCATCGTCGCCTTCGACGGCGACAAATCAAAACTGGATTTTGAGGATCAGGCATTCGACCGCACGGTAAAGCTGTTCAGCGGACGCGACATGCCGTATGCCACCATTCAGTACATCTGGGAAAACCAATTGCCGCCGGAAACCGTGCTGGAGAATTCGCGCACATCACGATCAAAGATGCTGGTGGTTGAAAGCGGGCCCGCGCATCTTGGCAAGTGGCTGACGTTCACACGTGACGTGCGCGCCGACTATCAACGCCTGTTTGGCGAGCCACCGGGATCGATCATTTTTGTCGGCGTCATGACCGACACCAATGCGACCGGGACGCAGGCGATCGCCTATTACGGGGACATCCGTTTCACGCGAGAGGAGTGAACGCTTAATTCGCCAAACTCAAGGACTGGCGCCGGTTTCCAGACATATATGGCTGAAGTGCCGCGCCAGTCCTAGAGCTTCTTGATCCCCGGTGGCGCCCGTTCGCCCGACAGCAATACCAGCATCGCGCGTCCCTCGCCTTTCCAGAATTCCACCGCATCCTGGAACAGCTCAATCACCGTTTCCAGCTGGCTTTCATGATGATCGGCGAAAGCGTCGGTGTGGTCGAAGTAGATGACGTAACCTTCGGCATCCACCCAATCCATGTCGGTGAGGCAATCGTAAAAGGCATCCCAGTTGTTGCCAAAATGAGAGGGAAACTTCATCGCCACGGCGGCATGATTGAGAAATTGTTCCTTCTTCTCGATCTGCTTGCCTTCCAGATGAAAAAAAGCCATGCCTTTGCCGCGCGCGAGTTTGGTCAATTCGGCGACGGTGCCGTGCGACTTCATCCAGAAAACACCGCATGGCGAGTCGCTGGCCAGAATATTCTTGAGTTCGGGGGATGGCATACGTTCCTTCCTTACTCCCTGATTATCTTGAATGACCGATAATGGTCGCCGGTGTAATAACAGGTCAAGCGCCCGTCGCCGCCGCAAATGATGCGACGCGCCCCGCGGTCCCTCGCGCCCGGCGTCTTGACGGTGTACTCGTGATAGTACCCCCGTGGTTTCCGGGGCAATGCTTTTTCGCGATTGGAAAAAATGCTGCCGTCCTTCGCATAGGGGTGGGGCCCGCCCTTGTGGATGAGCGCGAGGGTTTCGCGGCCTTCCTTCGGCAGTTCCGAGACCGTGATCGCCGGCATGCCGCTGCCTGTTTCAAACGCGCAGAGCAGTGGTGATGCCAGCCCCAGAAATGCCGGCACCAACAGTGAAATCAGGAATCGGGACACGCTAATCTCCTAGACTGAAGCCGCTTTAAGGGCCAGCTTCTCGTTGAATTTCACCGGGTCGATCAAGTGGCGCTCGTGCGTGCCTGACGTGATGGGATCGATGCCATCGTGGGCGCTGATTGAAAAACTCAGCTTGCGCCCTTCGATCTTGTCCAGCGTGGCCTCCACCGTCACCACCAGGCCCGGCGGTGTCGCCGCGGTGTGCGACAGGTTGACCTGGGTGCCGACACTTTGCTCGGCGGGCCAGTCGAGATGCGGTTTCAGCAGATCGATACAGGCCCATTCGCACAGCGCCACCATATAACCGGTCGCGAACACCCGCGGCATCAGCTGGAAATCCGCGGCTTCGGGATATATATGCGGCACCGTCTTCGATTCGGGAATGGTGAATCGAAATGTGTGGCGTATGCCCGGTTGCAGGGTGGGTTTCATGACGTCACTTGCCCGGACAATGCGGGCAGCGCTCGGCATACAGGATCATGTGGTGATCCCTGATCACGAAGCCGAGTTGCCGCGCGATCTTGTCCTGCCGCTTTTCGATTTCCGGATCGTTGAATTCTTCGACGTGCCCGCAATTGACGCAGACGATGTGGTCGTGGTGGCTGCCCTCGTTGAGCTCAAATACCGCCTTGCCGCTTTCGAAGTGATGGCGCATCAGCAGACCGGCCTGCTCGAATTGGGTCAGCACCCGATAGACCGTCGCCAGGCCGATTTCCGCGTTTTCGTTGAGCAGAAGCTTGTACACATCCTCGGCGGACAGGTGCCGCTGTTTCGAGTGCTGAAACAGATCGAGGACTTTCAAGCGCGGAAACGTGGCCTTCAGCCCCATGTTGCGTAGATCTTTTGATTCGGACATTGCGACCTCATTGGGCGGTTAACGGTAATCATAAGCTGTTTTTGTCCGGCCGACGTGCGCAAACGCGCAGTGGCCGGCAAGCGGGAACGGCGCGCGGTGCTTGCGGTCTGACCGGCTATAATTACCAATTCGTTCAAGTGATCCGGTCAGGGAAGCAGCTTATGCGTCAACTTTCTATCGCAGTGGTCGTGGCATGTCTGGGACTGCTCGCCGGTTGCGCCGGGTTTGGTGTCCACCGCA
>JBDTSU010000125.1:0-9834 GCA_039930965.1 Betaproteobacteria bacterium | reverse complement strand
TTTCGATGCGGAACTGCACCATCAGCTTACGCTTGCGGTGGGGCTGAACTATGGGCCGGCTTTCCAGGCGGTCGATTCAGGCTGGGTGGACGGCGATTCGGTTTGGGCCCGCCTGCGGGCCCCGGAGGCGATCAAGGACGAACTCGATAAATGTGTGCTGCACCCGGCACTGCTGGATTGCACCCTCCAGTTGATCATTCACGCCATGCGCAAGCAGGCTGGGCTGCAAGGCAATGTGGCCTACGTTCCGGTCAAGTTGGGACGCCTGATCTTCCAGTCGGGAAAGGGCTTGCCGGTGCTGGCACGCGCCGATCTGGTGCGCTGCTCGCCGCATTCGCTGTCCGCGCATTTCCTGTTGTTTGACCATCGTGGCGAGGTCGTCGCGTGGCTCCGCGACGTACGTTTCCGCAGCGTCCGGCTGCATGGCGATGCCGGCGACCATGTGCGCTTCCTGAATTATGTCGGCATCCCGCAGCCGAATCCGCTCAGTCCGCTGGCGATACTGCCCAATTTTGCCGAGAATCTGCAAACCGCGCTGACCGCCGCATCCAGGCGGCTGGCGAAAACTTCTTCGCTGCATCCCTACACCCACGAGGTCGAGCCGCTGCTGGACGCGCTGTGCGCGGCCTTCGCGCTCGACGCGCTGAAAGGCATTGCTGACGATGCGGCGTTCCTTTCCGATGCCAGGGTAGAACAGCTCGCGGCGGGAAATCCGGCGTCGGCGTTGCTGCTGACGCGCCTGGTCACGATGTTGCAGGAGGACGATATCCTCGAACGCAACGAGAGCGGCTGGCATTTCCGGAATACCGACGAGGCACCCGCGCCGCAGGACATCTGGAACGCCCTGCTGGCCGACCATCCGGGATATTTCGCGATATTTCACGCGGTCGGCCGCATCGGGCTGAACCTCGGCCGTGTGCTCGAGGGAAAGGTCGGCGCGGAGAGCGTACTGCCGATGGAATGCACGGTCGGCACCATGTTTGCCGAAGCGCTCGGCGTCGCCGGGCGCGCCGCCGTCAGCCAGGCCCTGCAATCCTGCGCAACGCAGGGGCTGGCCAGGCTCGGTGAGGGCCAGCGGCTGCGTATCGTCGAGATCAGCCACGGCATGCCGACATTCGCGGGTGAAATACTCGCCGCAATCGATGCCAATCGCCGCGACTACGTCATCGCCACCGACAGCCTGGCCACCAGGGAAAGATGTGAACTTGCCGGCGAGCGCCTTCCCGGCGCCCGCGTGCAGCTGTTTGGCGCCGACGCGGATGGTGCCGCGAGACAGGCCATTGACCAGCAGGCAGCCCGCTTTCAACTGGCGATCCTGGTCAACGACTTTGCGCGCGACGACGACGCGCAGCATGCGCTCGAGCATGCGATGCGCATGCTTGCGCCGAACGGCACACTGATTTTGCTGGGCACGCCCTCGTCGCGCTGGATGGACCTGCTGTTCGGTGCCACCGAACGCTGGTGGACAAATCCGGCCGCGGCGCGCGTTGCGCCGTTTGAGCGCAGCGCACAGTACTGGCTGCAGCGCATCTCGGCGATGGGATTTGGTTGCAAGGGAACGATCCCGCTGGCGGCCGACGTGGCGACCAGTCCTTATGTCATCGTCGCCGACGCCGTGATCCGGCCGCCGGTCCCGAAACCGATCGCGAGCGCCGCCGCTGACCTTCAAGCAGATGCAGTTCCACGCCGGCCCGCCTGGATCGTGTTGGCCGATGACGCGACCGCGGAATCCCGTCTGGGGGCGCGCCTCGCCCAGCAAATTGAAGCGGGTGGCGGACACGTGGTCCCCGCCGGCAGCGCCTGGCGAATGTCGCCGGGTGAATTGTCCGGCGCAATTTCGGCGGATGCGGCCTCGCTCGCGACACTGATTGCCGATGTCAAGGCCGAACACGGGATTGTCGCCGGGATTGTCCACCTGTACGGCCTGAAAACACGGCACGCAGGCGTTCCGCAAGCGCATTCCCAAGCGGACAATTGCGTGCGCCAGGTCGATCGCTGCGCGGTTGCCGCGGCACTCGTCCAGGCCTGTGAAGCGACCGGCACGGAAACAATCTGCTGGCTGGTGACCACTGGTGCGGCCGCGGCCCTATTGCCGGCCCGGATTGCCACCATGGCGGATACCGCCGATGCGCCGCTGTGGGGAATGGGCCGCACGCTGCAGAATGAGCCCGGGCAGCTTACCTTCCGCCTGGTCGATATGGAACGGCCCCGAAACGGTGATTTGTCGAGCGATGCCCTGGTGGCGGCGATTGCCCGTGAACTCAAGTTGGCCGATGACGAGCAGGAAGTGGTGCTCACGCAAGCGGGTGAACGATTTGTCCCGCGCCTTCGTGGCCAGCCGCGCGCGCTGGCGCCGGTTGCCCGGCCGCCGCTGTCGACAACACTTCGGCTGGGATTCCAGTTTCCGGGCCAATTGCGAAACCTGCGCTGGGAGGCGTTCCCCCGCGAGTTTCCGAAGGCCGACGAAATTGAAATCGAAGTTGCCGCGACCGGCCTCAATTTTCGCGACGTCATGTATGCGCTGGGGCTGCTATCTGACGAGGCGGTCGAAAACGGTTTTGCCGGTCCGACACTCGGGCTGGAATGTTCCGGTGTGGTGATCGCGGTGGGCGCCGAAGTCGAGGGCTTCGGCCTGGGCGACCGCGTGGTCGCCTTCGGCCCCTCGAGCTTCAGCAATCATGACCTCACCAAGGCGGTTGCCGTGTCACGCATTCCGCCGGGCATTTCATTCGAAGCCGCGGCGACCATACCCGGCACCTTCTTCACCGCCTACTATGCGCTTCACCATCTCGCCCGGCTGCGCGAGGGCGAACGCATCCTCATTCATGGCGCGGCTGGCGGCGTGGGGGTGGCGGCCATCCAGCTCGCCAAGCATTTCGGCGCGGAAATATTTGCCACCGCCGGCTCGGACGACAAACGCGATTTCCTGCGATTGCTCGGGGTCGATCACATTTTTGATTCGCGTTCGCTTGCCTTCGCGGACGAAATTCTCGCCATCACCCAGGGCGAGGGCGTGGACGTGGTGCTCAATTCGCTGGCAGGTGAAGCGATCAATCGTAACCTGCGCATCCTCAAGCCGTTCGGGCGCTTCCTCGAGCTGGGCAAGCGCGATTTCTACGAAAACACCCGCATCGGCCTGCGCCCGTTCCGCAACAATATCGCCTACTTCGGCATCGATGCCGACCAGCTGATGCAGGAACAGCCGACGCTGACCCAATCGCTGTTCCGCCAGGTGATGACCCTGTTCGAGCAGGGCATCCTGCATCCGCTGCCATACCGCCTGTTCGAGGCCGACGAGGTGGTCGAGGCATTCCGGTTCATGCAGCAGGCCCGGCAGATCGGCAAGATTGTCGTCACCTATCAGCACGGCATCAAGGCGGTGCACGCCGCGAAGCCGCAACTGCAGCCGTTGCGCCTGCCTGCCGATGCAACGTATCTGGTGACGGGCGGCCTGGGCGGATTCGGCCTCAGGACCGCGCAGTGGCTGGTGGACAAGGGTGCGAAAAACCTCGCCCTGATCAGCCGGCGCGGGCCGGTCGACGCGGAGGCGCAGGCGGCGATCGTGGAGATGACCGCGCGTGGTGTCAAAGTACTCGCCGCCGCCTGCGATGTGACCGATGAGGCCGCGCTCGGCGGCGTGCTGTCGAGGATCGCCGCAACCATGCCGCCGTTGCGCGGTGTGGTACACGCGGCGGTCGTGATCGAGGACGCGTTGATTCGCAACACCCATACCGAACAGATCGGCAAGGTGTTTGCCCCCAAGATTCTTGGCGCACTGAATCTTCACCGGTTGACGGCAACAATGAAGCTCGATTTCTTCGTCCTGTACTCCTCGGCGACGACGCTGTTTGGCAACCCGGGACAAGGCAATTACGTTGCGGCCAACGCATACCTCGAGGCGCTTGCGGGCGCGCGGCGCGCGGCGGGATTGCCGGCGCTTTGCGTGCGCTGGGGCGCGATCGAGGATGCGGGATTCCTGGCGCGCAACACCCAGATCCGCGAAGCCCTGCAAAGCCGCATGGGCGGCAACGCCATCAAGGCCGGCGATGCGCTGGATATTCTGGAAGAGCTGATGATGTCCGATCGCTCCGACCTGGGCGTGCTGGAACTGGACTGGAAGGCCCTCGGCCGGTTCCTGCCGACGGCAAAATCGCCCAAGTTCAGCGAGCTCGAGACATTCGGTTCCGACGACGATTCCGACAGCGATCACGCCGACGATATCCAGCGCCTGATGGCGGAACTGTCGCCTGAGGAGCTGATGACGACTTTCAAGGAATTGCTGAAAGCGGAAATCGGCGAGATCCTGCGCATGCCGGCGGACAAGATCGACGATACCCGATCGGTCTATGACATGGGACTCGATTCGCTGATGGGCGTCGAACTCGCCCTGGCGATCGAATCGCGCTTCGGCATCCGCCTGCCGGTCATGGCACTGAGCGAAAGCCCGACCATCGCCAAGCTCGCCGAGAAGATTATCGTGCAGCTCAAGTCCGCCGATGTGGAAGTTGAGGCGACGCCGGCATCGGAACTGGCGGCGCAGGTGCAGCAACTGGCCGGGCAGCATGCCGCGAGCGTCGATACCCAGGCGGTCGAGCGGTTCGCGAAGGAAATCGAATCCGGTCAGGCACAATCGAGCGGAAGGATCATTCATTGATGGCCCGCAAAGGCGTCATGGGCCTGAGCGCGCAGCTCAAGGACAAACTGATTCAGCAGACACTGGAGCGGCGCCTGCGCCAGGCGGGAGAACCGCGCACCAGCAACTTCTCGTCCGTATCCTCCGCCGCGGCACGGGACATTCCCGAGGCGTTCTACCGCTTTGAGCTGCACCCCGGCTATCAGCAGCTCAGGATCGTCAACGACGGCGCGGCGCGGCTGGGCGTGCGTAACCCGTTCTTCAAGCAGCACGAGGGACTGGCCGGGGCGACCACACAGGTCGATGGCAAACCGTTCATCAATTACGGCAGTTACAACTATCTGGGCATGTCCGGCGATCCGGCTGTCAGCGCGGCCGCCAAGGCCGCGATCGACCGCTACGGCACGTCGGTATCGGCGAGCCGCATCGTCTCGGGCGAGCGGCCGATTCATCGCGAATTCGAGCGTGCCCTGGCCGAAGTCTACGGGGTCGACGATGCCATCACCTTCGTCAGCGGGCATGCCACCAACGTCACCACCATCGGCTACCTGTTCGGGCCGAAAGACCTGATCATCCATGATGCGCTGATCCACAATTGCACCCTGCAGGGCATTCAGCTGTCGGGCGCCCGCAGGCTCGCGTTTCCGCACAACGACTGGGCCGCGCTGGACGCGATCCTGAAAGAACAGCGGCGCCAGTTCGAGCGCGTGCTGGTGGTGGTCGAAGGCATCTACAGTATGGACGGCGATTTTCCCGACCTGCCGCAATTTGTCGACGTCAAGCGCAAGCACCGCGCGTTCCTGATGGTCGATGAGGCGCATTCGTTTGGCGTCATGGGCAACAATGGCCTCGGCATACGCGAGCATTTCGGGCTGTCCGGCGGCGACGTGGATATCTGGATGGGCACGCTCAGCAAGGCGCTGGCCGGTTGCGGCGGCTACATCGCCGGTGAGGCGGCGCTGGTGGAACACCTCAAATTCATGGCGCCGGGATTCCTGTACAGCGTCGGCATGTCGCCGCCGGTGGCGGCGGCATCATTGGCGGCCCTGCAATGCCTGCGCCGGGAGCCGGAGCGTGTCCGCGCGCTGCAGGCACGCGGCGCGTTCTTCCTGAAGCAGGCCAAGGCGGCCGGCATCGATACCGGATTGAGCGCGGGCCTGGCCGTGATCCCCGCCATCACCGGCAGTTCGCTGCGGGCGGTACGGCTCTCCGAGGCGCTGTTTCAGCGCGGCATAAACGTCCAGCCCATCCTCTATCCCGCGGTCCCGGAAAAATCGGCGCGCCTGCGATTCTTCATATCCCATCAGCACACGGAAGCGCAGATCTGCCAGACCGTGGCGGCGCTGGCCGAGGAACTCGATCATCTCTAGCCTGCCCGTTTGCGAGGCGAACCGATGAGTGCCACGCCGCCCGATCCGCCATCGGCCATCAGCCAGTTGCGGCAGCAGTTCAAGACGCCGCGTGCCGCCGCCGTTGAGAGCGCTTATCCGCCGATCCGTAATTTCGTTCTTGATGTGATGGCTGAGGGCCGGCGCAAAAATATCATCAATCTGGTCTTTCAGGCGGACATCACCGGCATGCTGGCACGGCTCGATGCGGCCCAGGACGATGCATCGATTACCAGCGTCGTGTCACACGCCCTGGCGCAGGTCGTCGAGCGCAACAAGGACTTCAATGCCTACCGGCTCGGCAAATCGCGGATGGTCCGTTTCGAGGACGTCGACCTGAGCTTCACGGTCGAACGCGAGGTCGATGGCGTGTTGTTGCCGGTACCCTATATCTTGCGTGCGGCAAATCGCAAGAGCATCGAGGAGATTCACCGGGAACTGCAGGCGGCAAAAGTCGCGGCCATCGGCGCCGGTGGCCCCATGTCGGCCCTGGAGAAGACCTTTTTCCTGATGCCGCACCTGTTGCGCCGCATGGTCTGGCACTTCATTCGCCGCGATCCCCACAAATTCAAGCAACTGGTGGGCACGGTCGGCGTGACCTCGATGGGCATGTTTGCCTCGGGTGCGGCGGTGGTGCAGCCGATCACGCCGATGACGCTCACGCTTTCGATCGGCGCCATTGAAAAGAAAGTCGTCATGCAGGACGGCGTGCCGGCCGAGCGCGCCTTCATCCATCTCAATCTCGGCGCCGATCATGACATCATCGATGGTGCGCCGCTGATGCGCTTTGCGGAGGCGTTTGGCAAGGAATTGCAAGCGGGCGAACTCGACGGCTGATGGGCAACTTTTCGAGACCTGATTCCCGTTCGCCCCTCGTTTCAAGCGTGCGGGGGCAGGCTTTCAGGTATCGATGGGTTGAGCGGGCTGCGATCATGCAGTCGCTTACGCATGCAGCGCTTCGATACGTGCACCGTACCCTGTCCTGAAGCCCGCGAAGGATCAGCGCCAACGGAGGTAAGTGGAAATTTCAAATGGCAAGTGCAAGCCTGGCGCGGAGTTTGAGGCGAAATGCCGCTGGGAGGCGCATGGATGCTGGGGTTGACTCCCTGGGGAAGGCGAAAAACCACAAGGGTTGCGCCGGGCAGGGACCTGATTGACAACAAGTACAAATTGGGCCCCGGCCTTCGCCGGGGCGACAGAAATTTGAGGATTCGAGAAGTTCTCCAAGGGGTACTACTAAAAACCCTGTCGTACCGGCGAACAACCACAAGGGTTGCGCCGGGCCGGTACCCAAGTTTTCATAAATAACTGACAACAAAAACCAATTAGGCCCCGGCCTTCGCCGGGGCGACAGAAATTTGAGGATTCGAGAAGTTCCCCTTGGAGCCGCTTCGACACATCGTCCCCGTTCGCCCCCCGTTTCAATCATGCGGGGGCAGGCTCTGGGGTATCGATGGGTTGAACGGGCTGCGCGGAATCAGCAACTTAGCGCAGATGTGCGTCGACGGGCTCAGAACGAACGGAGGTTATGAAGGGCTCCGCGCGAACGGGGATTCTTTGAAGATTTCCGCAGGAACACTTGTACCCCACCTGTGCCATGATGCAAGCGAATGACTGACCAACCACTCCGCATCGTGTTGTGCACCAACGGCGGCCTGCATGGCGCGCTGGTGCTTGATCGGCTGCTCGCGTCGCCGCGCGTGCGCATCGCCGGCATCGTGCGCTCCACACGCACATTCAAGCCGGGCGATGGCTTCCTGCGTGGCGCCGTGGCCTATGTGCGTCGTTGCGGTGTCGCCTATGCGCTCTACCTGGGTTGCGTCACCGCGCTGGCCGATGCCTTGCTGTGCCACGCGCGCGTCGCCTCCTCGGTAGGGCGGCAGGCGAGGCGCCACGGGATACCCGTGCTGAAGACGCGCCAGATCAACGATGCGGCGGGCCGCAGGTTTGTGGACGGGGCGGCCGCCGATCTGCTGGTATCGGCTTTTTTCAATCAACGCATCGACATGTCGCTGGCAGGCTTGCCGCGTCACGGCGCGGTCAATATTCATCCCTCGCCGCTGCCCGGGTTTCGCGGCGTCGATCCGGTGTTCCATGCAACGCTGCGGCGCGCGGACACGCTGGGCGTGAGCGTGCACCGCATTGCCGCCGAATTCGACACCGGCGCCTTGCTTGCCCGCGAAGCGCGCGCCGCCGAGCCGCACCACAGCGTCTTCTGGAGCACCGCGCAGTCGTATGACCGCGGCGCGCTGCTGCTGCTGGCGGCGCTGGACGATATTGCCGGAGGTGTCACGGGCACGCCCCAGCCGCCCGGTGGCAGCTACGACTCATGGCCCGATGCCGCGCAAGTTGCCGCATTGCGCCGGCAAGGTGGCAAACTGCAGACCATGCGCGATTGGGGGCAACTGCTGCGAGGCCATTTCCCCGGACGGGAAACGAGCCGATAAACATGTCCGACTCACTTCCGCAGCGCCAATTCCTGTTCCTGCAGGGTCCGACCAACTACCTGTTCGCCGACGTCGCGAAGGGACTGCGGGCGCGAGGCCACGCCGCGCATCGCATTAACTTCTGCCTTGGCGACCAGCTTTTCTGGCGCGGCCCGGGTGCCGTCGATTTCCGCGCCCGGTGGGACGCGTGGCCCGCCTTCATCGCCGATTTTCTCCAGCGGCATGCGATCACCGACCTCGTCCTGCTCGGAGAGCAACGAGAATTGCATCGCACGGCGATCGCCGCCGCAAGGTTGCGGAATATCCGTGTCACCGTCACCGATTTCGGGTACATCCGGCCGGACTGGGTGATCGTCGAATTGAACGGCATGAACGCGGACAGCCTGTTCCCGCGCGATCCGCAAATGATTCGGGAGATTGCGGCGGACCTGCCGGCCATTGACCGGGAGGTGCGCTATCGGGACAGCTTTTTCAATCAGGCCTTGCTGGACATGGCGTTTCACTTGTCCTCGGCGCTCTGGCCATGGACCTTCCCGCATTTCAAGCGTCACACGCTGAGGCATCCGATCCTGATCTATCTCGGCGTCGGCCTGCGCCTGGCCCTCGGCGGAATCGAGTCCCGGCGTGCGATGGGCGCGCTGGCGATCGTCGCCGCGCGCGGGCCGCACTTTTTGTTTGCGATGCAGACCGAAGATGACTATTCGCTGCGCGCCTATTCGCCGTATCCCGATCTCGATGCGCCGATGCGCGAAGCCATCCAGTCGTTCGCGCGGCACGCGCCGGCGGCCGCGAGCCTCGTCTTCAAACTGCATCCGCTCGACCCCGGCCTGAAAGCCTGGCGGCGGCGCATCGCGCGCATGGCGCGCGAAGCGGGTGTCGCGGAACGGGTGTTCTACATCGACGGCGGCGATCTCGATCAACTGATCAACTCGTCCTCGGGGGTGATTACCGTGAACAGCACCGTCGGCTTGCGGGCCATCGAATTGCGGCGGCCGATCATTGCGCTCGGCGACGCGATCTATCGCGTGCCGGGGATCACCTTCATGGAGCCGCTGGACAAGTTCTGGACGGACGCACACGCCCCCGATGCCGCGCTGGCTGAATCACTGCTGCGCGCGCTGGCGGCGACGCTGCATGTGCGTGGTGGCTACTACACCCGGGAAGGGGTCGATGCGGCAGCGGCGGGAATGATTTACCGCTTGCATCACGGCAAGGTGAATCAGCCGCTGGTGCAAGTCGTGCGGGGTGAGGCGCTGGGGGCCAGCTGAAGTCATGCTGCCTGGACGCTTTTGTAGCCTGTCATTCCCGCGCAGGCGGGAATCGTGCGCCCGTGATGGCGTCAAATCAGCACGGTGGAAGTCCGTGT
>JBDTSU010000124.1:0-9902 GCA_039930965.1 Betaproteobacteria bacterium | reverse complement strand
CAAAATAGCCGTCATCCCCGGCGACGGTATCGGAAAAGAAGTGATGCCCGAAGGGCTTCGCGTCCTGAATGCCGCCGCCGCACGCTTCGACATCAAGCTCGAATTCACGCACATCGACTGGGCCAGCTGCGATTACTACGCCCAAACCGGCAAGATGATGCCCGACGACTGGAAGGCGCGGCTTTCCGGCATGGATGCGATTTACTTCGGCGCGGTCGGCTGGCCGGACATCGTGCCCGACCACATTTCGCTGTGGGGCTCGCTGATCAAGTTCCGCCGGGAATTCGACCAATACATCAACCTGCGGCCCGCAAGAACGTTCGATGGGGTCCCCTGCCCGCTGGCCGGACGCGGGCCCGGTGATATCGATTTCATGATCGTCCGCGAGAACACGGAAGGCGAGTACTCATCGGTGGGCGGGGTCATCTATGAAGGCACCGAGCGTGAAGTGGTCCTGCAGCAGGCGGTATTCTCGCGCCACGGCACCGAACGGGTGATGAAGTACGCTTTCGAATTGGCGCAGAAACGGCGGCGCCGGCATGTAACGGTGGCGACCAAGAGCAACGGTATCGCCATCAGCATGCCCTGGTGGGATGCGCGCGCGGTCGAAGTTGCCAGCCTCTATCCGCATGTCACGTGGGACAAGCAGCACATCGACATCTTGTGCGCACGCTTCGTGATGCAACCGCAGCGCTTCGATGTGGTGGTGGCCTCGAACCTGTTCGGAGACATCCTCTCCGACCTGGGACCCGCCTGCGCCGGCACCATTGGCCTTGCGCCCTCCGCGAATCTCAACCCTGAACGAAAATTTCCGTCGTTATTTGAGCCGGTGCATGGTTCTGCACCGGATATCTACGGCAAGAACATTGCGAATCCGGTCGCCATGATCTGGTCGGGCGCGATGATGCTCGATTTTCTCAGCGGCGGTACCGGTGCCGGGCACCAGGCGCACGATGCCATCGTTGCCGCGGTCGAAGCGGTACTCGCGCGCGGCCCGCGTACGTCCGATCTTGGCGGCAGCGCTACAACCACTGAAATGGGCGTCGCGATCGCTGCCCTGGTGGCCGGGAGCAAACAATGAACATCGCATTCGGGTTACCCGTCGCCACCGCGCTGTCACTGACGCGCGCGGACCTGTTGCGCGCGCAAAACTTCATTGGCGGCCGCTGGTGCGATGCGCGCAGCTCGGCGCGCTTCGAGGTCGCCGACCCCGCCAGTGGCGCGGTCTTCGCCTATGTGCCTGACAGCAATGCCGAAGATGCCCGTGACGCGACCGATGCGGCGCACGCTGCCTTTGTTGCCTGGCGCGCGCTCACCGCGCGCGAGCGCGCAAGACTGCTCAAACGCTGGCACGCATTGATCCTGGAAAACACCGACGATCTGGCGCGATTGATCTCCCGCGAACAGGGCAAGCCGCTCGCCGAGGCGCGGGGCGAGGTGGCCTATGGCGCCTCCTATGTCGAATGGTTCGCCGAGGAAGCGGTTCGTACCTACGGCGACATCATTCCCGAACAGGTACGTGGCAAGAAGCTGATGGTGGTCACGGAGCCGGTCGGCGTGGTGGCGGCGATCACGCCGTGGAATTTTCCGCTGGCGATGATCGCGCGCAAGATCGCGCCGGCGCTGGCAGCGGGCTGCACGGTGGTGGCGAAGCCCGCCGAGGACACGCCGCTGACCGCGCTGGCGCTGGTGAAATTGGCCGAGGAAGCCGGCTTTCCCGCCGGCGTCATCAACATCGTGACGGCGTCGCGTGCACGGGCGCCGGAGCTCGTTTCCAATTGGCTCACCGATTCGCGTGTCCGCAAGATCACTTTCACGGGTTCTACGCCGGTCGGCAAGTATCTGGCGCGCGAATCCGCGGCAACACTCAAAAAGCTGTCGCTCGAATTGGGCGGCAATGCGCCCTTCATTGTTTTCGAGGATGCCGACTTGAATGCGGCGGTCGAGGGCTTGCTGGCCGCCAAATTTCGCAATGGCGGCCAGACCTGCGTATCGCCCAACCGTGTCTATGTGCAAGAGGGGGTCTACGAAGAGTTTTCGCGCAAGCTGGTGGCGCGGGTCAGTGCGTTACGGGTTGGGCCGGCCGGTCGCGAAGACTCGCAGATCGGGCCGATGATCAACGAACGCGCGGTCGAAAAAATCGCCCGGCACGTCCAGGATGCGATCGAGCGCGGTGCCAATGTACTGTGTGGCGGCAAGCGACTGCGCGACGCGACGGCCGATGGACCGCATTACTACGCACCAACCGTTCTCGTCGATGCGGCCCCCGGCATGACGCTCTGCGATGAGGAGACCTTTGGACCGGTCGTCCCCTTGTTCCGCTTCTTCGACGAAGCCGATGTCATCCGCCAGGCCAATGACACGCCGTTCGGGTTGGCGGCGTATTTTTATGCACGCGACGTCAGCCGCATCTGGCGGGTCGCCGATCAATTGGAAACCGGCATCGTCGGCATCAATGAAGGGGCGCTCGCCAGCGAGGCAGCACCTTTCGGCGGCGTCAAGGAATCCGGCTATGGCCGTGAGGGTTCGCGCCGCGGGCTGGACGATTACATGCACACCAAGTATTTGTGCCAGGGCAATTTGCGGTGAGCCGACGAGTCAATTGAGTGAATGCTTGCCTCCTCCCTTGCGGCCCCTGGCGGGCCGTTTTTTTTGGGGCAAGGCCTCGACGTTTTCATGCGGATCGCCATTTGGCGCGGCTCTCCCGACGCAAATGGCTGAAACGCCTCGCCAGCGCTTGAGTTTCGCTCCTGCGCCACGTACTGATCCGGCCACTAATGCCTGCCCCCGCATGCGTGAAGCGGGGGGCGAACGGAAATGAGTTTGCAAGAAGTTCCCAACATCCAACCGCAAGCGAGCTTTGGTCGGGGACAAGCATGAACCGGCGAAATCCGCGATCTGTTTGACTTCTCTCAATACCGCGCGATTGTCCTCACTCTAGAGTGGAAACTGGTGGTTGTTGCGTACCCAAAAAGGCGTTCCCGTGCCGGCGTGCATGCGCGTTTCACTCACTGGAGGTGTCATGAACAAACCCTATATCCCCGAACGGCGGGATTTCCTGTCCGGTCTGGCCGCGGCCGGACTGCTTGGGCTGACGGGATGCGGCGGTGGCGACTCCGGCGATGAACGCATGACGACTGACGGCATGGGGCGTGGAAACGTCTCCCCGCCCACCGGGTTGGGTGCTGGTGCGTTGCGCCTTCCCGCCAACTTTTCCGGCGACACGCTTTCTACCCGGGCCGGCGCATACGACCTCGGCGCAGGCGCCCGATCGGGCGCCCTGCTGTACAACGGCCAGTGGCCGTCGCCGCTGATCCGGCTTTCGCCCGGCAGTACCCTCGACATCACGTTGCAGAACCAGTTGGCGGAAGCGACCAATATTCACTGGCATGGATTGGCCGCCGCGGCGGGCATGGACGGACATCCGACTGAAGTCGCGGCGCCCGGCGCGATCAGGCGCTACAACTTTGCCGTCAACGAGCGCCCCGGCACCTACTGGTACCACCCGCATCCGCATGGCGCGACGGCGCGCCAGGCCTATTTCGGCCTGGCGGGACTGCTGATCGTCGATGATGGCAACGATGCCGCGCGGGGACTGCCCACCGGCATCCGCGATATTCCGCTGGTGCTGGCAGACAAGCGCGTGAGCAATGGTTCATTGATTTACCAACCGGATTTCATGGACATCATGACCGGCTGGCTGGGCAATGTCATGACGGTGAACGGGGCGGCGGGCCCGGTCACGACGGGCGTCGAGGCAGCCGTTATCAGGTTGCGTCTGCTGAATGCGTCCAATGCCCGCGTCCTCAACCCCGCCCTCGCCAGTGGCCGCAGTTTCTGGCTGATCGGGACGGACGGCGGACTGCTGGCCGCGCCCGTTGCGGTCAACAGCCTGTTACTGGCGCCCGGTGAACGTGCCGACGTCCTGATCGATCTGCGCGGCGATGCCGGGCAGACCATCAAGCTGGTCAGCGCCGCGTTCAGCATGGCGGGCGGCATGATGGGGAGCGGCATGATGAGCGCCGCCCCGTCACAAGGGTCCGCCTTTGACCTGGTGACGTTCAGCGTGTCCGCCGCGCCGGGCGGCAACCCCGGCACCGTACCGGCGACCTTGTCACCGATCGCCCGTTTTGACCTCAGGACATCGGCCGGCAGCCGGAAATTCGAGTTGACCGCGATGGGCGCCATGACCAGCGGCCTGCACCGCATCAACGGGCTCTCCTATGACAGTGCGCGCATCGATTTCGTGGTGCGGCGCGGCGATCTTGAACGCTGGCAGTTCATTAATTTCGGCATGGAGCCGCACCCGATGCATGTCCACGGCACGCAGTTCCAGGTGGTGTCGCGCGACGGCAACGCGGCAACGCGATTCGCGACCGACCTGGGCTGGAAAGACACGGTACTGGTGCGTTCCATGGAATCGGTAGAGATCGCGCTGCGCTTCAGCATGGCCGGCAACTATGTGCTGCATTGCCATAACCTCGAGCACGAGGACGACGGCATGATGCTGAACTTTAACGTGGTTTAGCGCACGGTCTGGCTGCCGGTGACGTGCGTATGATGGACGCACGTCATATGTCCACGTCTCCATCAGGCAGGTGATATCCATGCAACGCAGAACATTCCTGCGCGCGCTCGGCTGCGTGCCGGCACTCGCAATGCCGGCGCGCGCGGCAGCGGCACCGCAAACAGGCACAAAGGGAAGACACACCCGGCACGGCCGGGGCGTCGGCATTGCCTTTGGCGGCGGCTCGATCCATGGCATCGCGCATGTCGGCGTGCTGAAGGCATTCATCGAAAAGGAACTGCCGATACATTTCATCGCCGGCACCAGCGTCGGCGCCATCATCGGCGCGCTGGTCGCGGCCCGGCTACCCTATGTTGAGATCGAACAGATCGCGCGCCGCATCGAATGGCCGGGACTGTCGAGCCTGGCCTGGTCGGGCAAGGGACTGATGCAGAACGCCAAGCTGCGATCGATGGTCGATACCGCGCTCGGCGATCGACGGATAGAACAACTGCCCATCCCGTTCGGCGTGGTCGCGACCGATGTGGCGACCGGCGAGCGTGTTGTCATTCGCAAGGGATCGGTGGGTACCGCGGTGGAGGCCTCATCGGCCATTCCGGTCTTGTTTGTACCGGTGAAGATCGACGGCCGCGACCTGATCGACGGCGGACTGACCGAACCGGTGCCGGTCATCGCGGTGCGCGAGATGGGCGCCGACATCGTCATCGGTATCGACGTCGCCTTTCGGCCCGCAGAGGAACCGGTTCAGGGAATGGCCGGCGTCGCGTTCCAGACCATGCACATCATGGCCAACGCATTGATCAAGGAACAGATCGGCCGCGCCGATGTCGCCATCCGCATGAACCTTCACCAGTTCATCGGCAATGACCATTCCCACGAGCAACTGATCGCGGCCGGCCATGCGGCAACGATGCGTGAGTGGCCAAAGATTGCGTCGATGCTGGCGGGATGATGCCTGTCTAATTCCAATTCCCGATCATTACAATAATTACTGCCTCAATGAATTGGAAATCGAATTAAGAACCGTACGCGTGTCAGCCAACCCTACGCTGCCAGCTCCATCGGCAGCAACCGGTCGTATTCCGCTTTTACCACCCCGTAGCACTCGCAGACACGTTTCTCCAGGCCCTTGCGATCCAGCACGGTGATGCGACCGCGCGAATAGCGAATGAGCCCGGCGGTCTGCAACTTGAGCGCCCCCTCGGTCACACCTTCGCGGCGCACGCCGAGCATGTTGGCGATCAGTTCCTGAGTCATCACCAGTTCGGCGCCCGGCAGGCGGTCGAGGCTGAGCAACAGCCAGCGGCAAAGCTGCTGGTCGAGCGAGTGATGACGGTTGCATACCGCCGTCTGCGACATTTGCGTGATCAAAGCCTGGGTATAACGCAGCAACAACCGTGTGACCGGGCCGAATTGCTCGAACTCGTCCTTCATCAGCTGCGCCTTCAAGCGATAGCCTTTGCCGGCGCTTTGTACCACCGCGCGACTGGGTGTGGAATTGCCGCCCATGAAAAGCGAAATGCCGACCAAGCCCTCATTACCGACCACGGCAATCTCGGCCGAATCGCCGTTTTCCATCACGTACAGCAGCGAGACGATGGCTGAGGTCGGAAAGTAAACGTTCTTCTCGGTGGCACCGGATTCATAAAGCACGTGGCCCAGCGGCAAGTCGACCAATTCGAGTTTTGGCAGCCAGCGCTTCAGCTCCGCATCCGGCAATGCGGCCAGCAGCCGGTTCAACTTGATATCGGCGGCGGCGGTGGGGAGCACGCTCTTCTCGATCGCGGCTGAAGGCGTGGCACTTGCGCGAGTGTTTTTTGAGCGGGTGGTGATAGCCATCACGGTCTCCGATAATGAGCCGAGACTCAACGATTGTCGTAACGCATATAAGACAATGCGCTTTGCAGTATAGGCCGTCAAGTGCACGGCGTTTATACGACAGCACACAGATGAAGCAGGCATTGGCGAAGTTGCGGCCCGCGGTTTTGTCTATCCGGCAAATGCGTGCAGGGCCTCGCCGGGATTCCCCGTCGTTTACGTGCAGATCGCCGGTTGGCGCGCCTTGCAGGCCGTAATCGGCTGGAATGCCGCGCCAGTGCTAGCGTTTGGTCTGCAGATTGGCGGGACAATGCCAACGCTCGGCTAATGCGAATGCCGGTGGTGGATATCCGGAAAATGCGCGTGTTGATGCTGGAGTGCCGGATGATGGTGCGCGTGGGCATGCGGCTCGGTGCCGTCCCAAGACGCGTCATGCTCATGCTGATGATGGGCATCGTGCACATGCTCGTGCGTGTGATCCATCGGCTCGTGGACATGATCGTGCTCATGCCTTTCGGTCAGGTGCAGCCACACGCCCAGCCCCATCAATCCGGCCGCAACCCAAAAAGCGGGTGACGTGGATTCGCCGAAGAACAGGATGGCCACCGCGGCGCCGATGAAGGGTGCCGTGGAAAAATACGCGCCTGTGCGCGCGGTGCCCAGGCCACGCAACGCCAGCACGAAGAACACCAGGCTGATCCCGTAGCCGAACAGGCCGACCGCCATCGCCAGCGCCACGTTGCCGCCGGCGGGAAAAGTTGCACCCCACACAAACGCCAGTGCCGTATTGAAGCCGCCGGCCACCAGGCCTTTCACGCCGGCAATCAGCAACGCATCCGAAGCCGATACCTTGCGCGTGAGATTGTTGTCGATCGCCCAGCACAGGCAGGCAGCGGCCACGGCGAGAGGGCCAATCCATCCAGCGGCAATGTCCACATGGCCGCTCCACGACAGCACCACGCTTCCCGCCACGATCGCCGCCATGCCGAGCACGATGCGCCGGTCGGCATTTTCGCGGAACACCACCCACGCCAGCACGGCGGTCAATACCGCTTCCAGGTTCAGCAGCAGCGAGGCCGTGGCACCGGGTGTCGAAGTCAGCCCATACATGAGCGCAGCCGGACCGAGCACGCCACCAAAGAAAACCGCGCCGATGAACCATGGCCATTCCGCGCGGGTAAACCCCGAGCGTTGCCAGCGGCGATCGCGAATCAGCCGTGCGAGGGTAAGGCCCAGTCCGCTGCCGAGGTACAGCAGGCCCGCCAGTAGCAACGGCGGCAAATCGCCAAGGAGTGCCTTGGCCAGCGGCGTGCTTGCGCCGAACAACGCCGCCGCGGCAAGCGCGTGGAGGATTGCCGTATTCATTGTGTTCGCCCTATGTGGCAATGGCCGATCACGGTGGTATTGCCATTCTGCATGTCATTCAACTTTTTACTCATGGGGATCCAGTCTTGCCACGCGCGGTGAACAGCATATACCCGCCAATCGGCGGCATCAGCAGCAGCTATGGGCGGCGAAGCATTGCGCGGGCGTGAATGGCGGATGCATCTAGTGCAGTGTTGCATTCTGTTTGCGACTTATGCGAACAATCTCGCAATTGCCACCGGTGCGCCTCCCGGCGCAACCCTTGTGGTTGTTCCCCCGTTGCCAGGGGAAGGGGTTAATCGGTGGACTCGACGATAAGTCGCATCAAATACGAAGCGCGACATTAGTCTATCTACCTTGGCCGCATCACTTCGCTGGCGCCGCCATTCCTTCCAGACCAGCGATGATGAGTTGTTGGCTGATGGTTCCCATTTTCTCCGGCGTATGCGGAAAATCGTGATCGACCCACCATGTCAGCAACGCGAACAGCGAACCCGCCACATGTTGCACCACCAACTCCGGTGGAATGCCCTTGGCGACCTTTATCTTGCAGGTCGATAGCCATTCACGCGTTTCCACCACCAGGATATTGCGCAGATGGTTGTAGACGATGTTTCCGGCGGTTGAACCCAGGAACGCCTTGGCAAGCGCCCGTTGGGCGTCGATGTGGCGAAACAAGGCGAGTCCGAAATCCGGATAGCCCGAATGGCCGGCGCCGACAACGGCAAACAGGTTGCCCGGCAGCGCGCCACGCATTTCCTGGAATCCGGCCAGGAGCAGATCTTCCTTGTCGCGAAAATGCGCATAGAACGTGGAGCGCGCGACTTCGGCGCGATCGAGCACTTGCTGTACGGTCACCGCGTCGTAGCCGCGCTCGACCGTCAGTGCGAGCAACGCCTCGTGAAGGGTGCGGCGCGACCGATGCACACGACGATCCGGTTTTTTCAACTCATCCTGCGCCACGCGCTTCGCCTGTTTCATTCGATCCTCCTGATTCCGTACATGGGCGTCCGCGGTGTTCGATTTCAGACATTTGGCCGGGTGCCGTCCGTTGACAGTACGTGGCGTTCGCCTAAACTCGAACACATTGTTTTTTATCATACACGATGTTCGAAAACCGCTCTTGCTGTCGCAACCAACCCGTCAAATTCAATCCCCCTTGCATGAAAGACAAACCTGATGAATCGCATTTCAAACTACCTGCCCGACAATCGCCGGTTCGAAGCCGCCATCCGCTACGCCCTGTATCCACTGTTGATGGCGATCACCATCACCTTTGCGTGGTTTGCGCTCGGCGACCGGGACCATCTGAGCCGCTACTACGGTTACTACTTGCTGGGGCTCGTTGTCGGCATGGTAGTGGTCGAGGCCTTGCATCCGCTGCGTAC
Organism: Betaproteobacteria bacterium; assembly: GCA_039930965.1. Taxonomy (GTDB): domain Bacteria; phylum Pseudomonadota; class Gammaproteobacteria; order Burkholderiales; family Usitatibacteraceae; genus UKL13-2. The sequence goes on along the minus strand of JBDTSU010000124.1, from coordinate 803 downwards.
CGAGTGGCGCATGACCCGCGCGAGTTTCTTCCGCCGCGACCTGCCCTTTCTGCTGATCGGCGCGACTTCCATTGGCCTCGCCGATTACCTCGCCGGTGTCATCGTCATCCAGCACAGCCTCGAGCACCCGAGAACACTGGCCGACCTGCCATTGCTGCCGGCGATCGTGCTGGCGCTGATGGCGAAGGACCTGCTGTGGTACGGATATCACCGCGCGGCGCATCAGTTGGGCGGCCGCCTGGGTCAACGCCTGTGGTCTATTCACGTCGCGCATCACCTGCCGCAGCAGGTCTACGTGCTCATGCACGTGGTGGGGCATCCGATCGATACGCTGCTCGCGCGCGCGTTGTCGGCCCTGCCGTTGTACTTTCTGGGATTCTCGCCGGAAGTGGTGTTCCTGGTGTCGGTGCTGGTCAGTTTCCAGGGGTTGGTGTCGCATTTCAATGTTGACATCCGCGTCGGCTGGCTCAACTATTTTCTGGTGGGCACCGAACTACATCGTTTTCATCACAGTGCTGATCGCGCGGAGGCGCAGAACTTCTCCGCGGTGATTACGTTGTGGGACCACTTGTTCGGCACGTTTTACTACCGGCCGGCTTCGCTGCCGCAGCGGCTTGGCATTGAGGAGCCGGAGGTGTATCCCGCCGATCGGGCCATCGCGAGAATTCTGGCGCTGCCATTCAGGAGCGAGCGCGCGGGGTAGTGAGTCAGCAAGCCAGTGCAGGCAACAATGAGTCTCGAAAGTGCCCCTGATCGAGGACATTGAACGATGTTCGCCGGCCGTCGAAGTCACCCTTGACCGG
>JBDTSU010000123.1:0-9905 GCA_039930965.1 Betaproteobacteria bacterium | reverse complement strand
AATTTGGTTTGGGCGGTGACTTCACGAAGCCCAATCCTCCTGGCCTGCCCGGCATCGGGCCGCGATTCCGGTGGCCGTGCATTGGGCAATAACGAGCAGGGTAGCCGCGTGCTCCGGTCTCCCGCCTGCGCGGCGGGCCGGTCGAGCCGGCCCCGGGATGGCCACCCAATTGGCGTTGACGCCGCCGCCGCCTTTCCCGGTATAATGACGGAAAACGTTTACTGATGAAAACCAAACCCACTATTCGAGATGTCGCCGCCATGGCCGGCGTATCCATTGCCACGGTGTCGAAATTCATTAATTCGACCCAGCGCTTTACCGCTGGCGTCGAACGCCGCATTCAGGCAGCCATCGAACAGCTCGAATACCACTCCAACCCGCTGGCGCGCAGCATGATCACCGGCAAGACCGGCTCGGTCGGCGTCGCGATACTCGATATCTGCAATCCGCATTTCACCAATATGGTCAAGGGCGCCAACCGGGTTGCCCTGGAGCATGGCTATAACCTGCTGTTTGTCGACACCGAGGAGAGCCAGGCGCGCGAAGACGAATTGCTGCAGGCCCTGAGCCGCCGGGTGGACGGGCTGATCGTCAGTTCGCGCATGCCGGAAGAAGACCTGGCGCGGGTCCTCGCCTTCGGCAAACCGGTGGTGTTCGCGGGCCGGCCCGCGCCGGCCGGCGTGCCCAGCATCGGCATCGACGCTTTTGCCGCCGCGTACATGATCGGCGAGCTACTTGTGAAGCAGGGACACCGCCATATCGCTTATGTCGGCTTTGCCCCGGCACGGCCCGACAAGGAGCGCATGCGCGGCCTCAGCGAGTGCCTGGAAGCACATGGCCTCCCGTTGATCCGTTATGAAGTCCGCGGACCGACCATTGCCGAGGGCGAACGCGTCTGCTCGACCGTCGTCCTGCGCAAGGACAAACCCGATGCCGTCGTCTGCTACAACGATATGGTGGCGATCGGTTTCATGGGCGTGGCGAAATCGCTGGGCATCAACATCCCGGCCGATATGTCGGTGGTGGGCATCGACAACATTCCTTTCGGCCGCTTTACCAGCCCGGCACTCACCACTGTTGATACCCAGAGCGAACGCCTCGGTGAAGAGGCCATGCAACTGCTGTTCCGTCAGATCGCCGGGGACCATCCGGCGGATGCCGGCCATATGCTGCTCGAGCCGCGCCTGGTCATGCGCGAGTCCACAGCGGTGCGCGTCACGCCGCCGCAATCCGCAGCCGCCCTGCCGAAACCGCGCAAGCGCACCCCCTCGCGCGCTGCCTAGCGCGCGCACGGCGCCAATCAGCCGCCTCCGCTCACGGGGGCGCTCATTCCGCGCCATACATTTCCGTCGAACACCGTCGGCGTGCCATGCGCACGGCGGCGAAAACTTTTTCCCGAATCGCCCGGATTGGAAAACCTGCTTAGGTAACATTTTCCTTGTTGCAGTAAACGTTTTCTTTTTGACAATTTCGACCTCCCTTTCACGGCGAGATGCCGCAATGGCATTGCGCAGTTACATTTTTTTTCTTTTATTATCAATATCATAAATGCATATCCCAGCGAAACTCCTGATTCGATTCAGCGCTGAAAAAAGTCTCGCTGATTATTGACATCACCGTCCAATCTGGATAAATTAGAAAAACGTTTCCCCTCCCGCCATCGCCGGCAACATCCCGGCAGACCAGCAAGGCGAGTTTTCAGCGCCGCCGGTTTGGACGGCCGGACAGATGGAATTACCGGAGGGGCGCAAGGATGACCAGGCACGCGCGGCGCCGATCGCGACACGAAACGGCAAAGGTGCAGTGTTTGCAAGCGAAAGTGAAATTGACAGGCACCGCGATTACAGGATGCACCCCACGCGGATATTCATGCGTCAGCCGGGGCCTCGGTAATTTTTGATAACCAGGAGGAGAGAGATCCATGAAGAAACATCAGAAGTCAGTGTTGTCGCCCATTGCGCTGGCCTTGCTCGCGATCACCAGCCAGGCGTCCGCCCAACAAGCCTCCGACCCGTCCAAGCCGACGCCGGCCAATACGCTGGATACGATCGTCGTCACCGGCTTTCGCGCATCGCTCGAAAGCGCGCTCAACAAGAAGCGCGAGGATAACGGCATCGTCGACGTCATCAAGGCCGAGGATATCGCCAAGTTTCCCGACACCAATCTCGCGGAATCGCTTCAGCGCATTCCCGGTGTCGTGATCGACCGCGACGCCGGCGAAGGGCGCAACATCACCGTGCGCGGCCTCGGCCTCGATTTCACCCGTGTCCGCATCAATAGCATCGAGGGGCTGGCAACCACCGGCGGAACCGACAGTTCGGGCGGGAACAACCGCTCGCGGGGCTTCGACTTCAACGTCTTTGCGGCCGAACTGTTCAATTCGATCACGGTGCGCAAGAGCTCATCGGCCGATGTCGATGAGGGTTCGCTCGGCGCAACCGTCGACCTGCAGACTTCGCGGCCGTTCGATTACAAGGGATTCAAGGCCTCGGCCTCGGTGCAGGGCCGTTACAACGACCTGTCGCGCGACTTCGATCCGCGCGCGGCCTTCCTGGTGACCAATACCTTCGCCGACGGCAAGGTTGGCGCGCTGATCTCGGGCGCCTACTCAAAACGCAACCTGTTCGAAGAGGGATTCAGCACGGTGCGCTGGGACAACGGCGCCTCGTCGGGCGGCTGGTGCGCGCCGACCGGCGTCACGCCGGCGAACCCGACCAATTCGACGGCGACCACCTGCGGCCCGGCCGCCCAGGGTGTTGCCCGCCTCACCGGCACGCCGGTAAACATCACCGCCTACAATGACGCCCGTAGCGCGGCCAACTTCCATCCGCGACTGCCCCGCTATGGCCGCCTGACCCATGACCAGGATCGTGTCGGCCTGACCGGCTCGCTGCAGATCAAGCCGTGGTTCGGCACCTTGCTGACGGCGGATATGCTCTATTCCAAATTGAAGGCTACACGGCAGGAGGATTTTCTCGAGGCCATTTCGTTCAGCCGCACGGCGGGACAAGGCGGCAAGCCGCAGACCAGTGTGGTCGATACCGCCTATGGGCCCAACGGCGCGCTGCTGTTCGGCACCTACAACGGCGTCGATATCCGCGCGGAATCACGCTTCGACGAACTCACCACCACCTTCACCCAGCCCAGCCTGACGCTCGAGCAGAATATCGGCGACTCGATGCGGCTCAATGCCAAGATCGGTCGCGCCGATTCGAAGTTTCGCAATCCGTTCCAGACCACGACGACACTGGATGCGCTCAATGTCAATGGCTACACCATCGACTTCCGCGAAAACGACCGGCTGCCGCGCATCACGTATCCGTTTGACCCCGCGCAGGTCGGCGGCGCGTTGACGATCGTGCCGGTGCCTCAGGTCGCCAGCGGCACCCAGCCGACCACCGTTACCAACACGACCACCAGCGAGATCCGCATTCGCCCGCAGGGTTCGAACAACCGCAATGACATGTTCCATGCCGACCTGGTCTGGGACATGGTGCCCGACAAGTTCGCGGTCAAAGTCGGCGGAGACTACAAGAAATACCTGTTCGACACATTTGAATTCCGCCGCGTCAACCAGAATGACACGATCTTCGCGCCGCCCGCCGGCACCACCATCGCCAGCCTGACTACGCTCCTGAGCGGATTCGGCAACGGGCTGAATTTGCCGGGAGGCACGCCGACCTCATGGGTGATCCCGAATCTCAATGCCATCGCGCAGGCTTACGACATTTACTGCAACTGCATCAAGAGCGGCCCGGCCGGCGGTCCCGGCGACTTCACCCTGACGTCGATCACCAACGGCAATGCGCGCGGCAACAATCGTAAGGTGAGCGAAAAGGACACCGGTGGTTTCCTGATGGCCGACTTCGCGACCGAGGTGTCGGGCCTGCCGATGCGCGGGAATTTCGGCGCACGCTATGTCAAGACCCACCAGGTGGCCACCGGTTACCAGGCGACGGGCGGCGGGACCGAAGTGACCGTCAGCAACGACTACAGCGACTGGCTGCCCTCGGCGAACCTGGCGGTCAACGTCAGCCGCGATTTCATTGTCCGGCTGGCCGCCGCCAGGGTGATGGCGCGGCCGCAGCTCGGCAATCTCTCGCCGGGCGGCTCGATCGCCACCACCGGCAACCTCACCATCGCCGTCGGCAATCCATTCCTGAAGCCGTTCCGGGCCAAGACCTTCGACACCAGCTTCGAATGGTACTTCGACAAGAATGCGCTGCTCAGTGTCGGCCTGTTCTACAAGGACATCGGCACCTACATTCAGAGCCTGCGAACCAATATTCCCTTTAACCAGACCGGCCTGCCACTCACACTGCTGCCGTCCAATTTCACCGGCGCCGAAGTCTTCCAGGTCACCACGCCGATCAATACCAACGGCGGCGCGCTCAAGGGCTACGAAATCAACTACCAGCAACCGTTCACGTTCCTGACCGGCGTGTGGCGGAATTTCGGCACGCTGTTGAATTACACCCACGTGAGTTCAAAGATCGACTACCTGGTCTCGCCGACCAGTTCGACGACCATCACCGACGACCTGCTCAACCTGTCACCCAAGTCATGGAACGCGACGCTGTACTTCGACGACGGCCGGTTCAGCGCGCGCGTGTCGACCGCCTATCGGATGGGATTCCTGACGCGGGTACCGGGCCAGAACAACAACGACGTCGAGGGCAAGAACAGCTCGACCAACGTCGATGCGTCGATATCCTACAAGGTCAACGAGAACCTGGAAGTGACGCTGGAGGGCGTCAACCTCACAAACCAGGTCAACGACCAGTTCATCAGCCGCGCCCGCAACAGCTCGGTGGTTTATCACGCGACCGGGCGCGAGTACATGGCCGGGGTCCGGTACAAGTTCTGACATAGGAAGCAGGGAGTCGTACGTTACCCACTGCTCCCTTCCCCTGCGAGCGCGGGGGAAGGGAGCGTCGTTTTGGCGCCGGCAGTTTCCGCTGCGCGGAGTTGCGGGCGCGCGCTGCGCAGCAAGTCACGTCTCAAACCAAACCAATGCACGCGGAGAAGCAATGTCAATCGATCGGCCAGCAAGAAAAACTATCGACCAACCGCGCCGGAATTTCATGCAGGCCATTTCCGCGGCCGGGTTGTCGCTCGCCGGCAGCCTCCCCGAGCGCGCCTTGGCGGCCGACACCACCGGCAAGCCGCCGTCCGGTCCATGGGAGCAGGCGCAGGCCATCATCGATCGCTTTGCCAAACCGCTCTCGTTTCGCAAACAGGATTTTGTGATCACCGCGCACGGTGCGGCGCCCTGCAAGGTGGTGCCGGTAACCGCCTGGATATCATTTATCGACCAGGCCACCATCAGCACCCCGGTCCCCGGTTCGACCGATTGCCACGGCGCGATCGCCAATGCCATCGCCGCCTGCCACAAAGCGGGTGGCGGCCGCGTAGTGATACCGGCGGGCAACTGGTATTGCGCCGGGCCGATCGTGCTGCTTTCCAACGTCAACGTGCATTTGCAGGCGGGCGCGCACGTCTATTTCAGCAACAACCCGACTGACTACGCCAAGTACGGTACTCACGATTGCGGCAAGAACGGCAAGCTCACCCTCACCCGCTGGGAAGGCAACGACCTATTGAACTTCTCGCCGATGGTCTATGCCTTTGGTCAGGAAAACATTGCGCTGACCGGAGAAGACTGGACCAGCATCCTCGACGGCCAGGCGGGCGTGAAGTTCGCCGACAGCCCCGATTGCTGGTGGTCCTGGAAAGGCCGCGCCAAGCCGAGCGCAACGGGAGACGGTCCCGTCGGCTCGGGCGATTATCTCCGGCATGATCCGGCGCGCAGCGAAGTCTCGGTGAATCCGCTCAATCCGGAATCGCTGGCGGCGCTGGCGCCAAAGCTCAGTGCCGCGGAAATGAAATTAATCCAGGGGGAAGGCGACCGCTGGCGGCGCGATTCCAATTTCCTGCGTGCGCTCGGCGAGGCGCGTGTCTCGGTCGAAAGGCGCATCTTTGGCCTGGGCCATTTCCTGCGCACCCACATGATCCAGTTTATCGGCTGCAACAATGTGCTCATGCAGGGCTACCAGGTGACCAACACCCCGTTCTGGCAGCACAACCCGGTCAATTGCCGCCACCTGCATGTGAAGAAAGTCTATGCCAACAGTCTCGGCCCCAACAGCGACGGCTTCGACCCGGAATCGTGCAACTACGTCCTGATCGAGGACTGCACCTTCGATACCGGCGACGACTGCATCGCCATCGACTCGGGCAAAGGGCCCGACATCCAGTACGGCCCGGCGCAGAACATCGTGGTGCAGAACTGCACCATGCACAGCGGCCACGGCGCCATCACGTTCGGCAGCATCATGTCGGGCGGCATCCAGAATGTGTTCGTGCAAAACCTGGTGTTCGAAAACAAGAACTGGAAGACCGATCCGCTGAACATCGCCATACGCCTGAAGACCAACATGAGCCGCGGCGGCTATCTGCGCAATCTGCACATTCGCAATATTTCCGTGCCGAACGGCGTGCGCACCACCCCGGCCTACTACACGCCGCTGCCGGGCTCGCCGATCAAGCCGAAGTCAGTGGCCACCTCGGCCGGCGGGATCATCACCATTGACTGCGATTACGATCCGGTCAACGACAATGTCCGGACGCGCCCGCCGGTGGTCTCCGACGTGCACATCTCGAATGTGCAAGTGGGCAATGTCGCGATGCGCGGGGGAAACTATTCGGGCTACCAGGCCATCGTCATCCAGGGTCCGGTGCCGGCCAGCTACAATGGATCGGAGCTGTCACCGCGAATAGTGCCTGTCACCAACATCACCATCACCGATTGCAACTTCGGTTCGCCGGTGAATGCGGCCAATCCGATTTACCTCTATAACGTCCAGGGCCTCACGCTCAAGAACGTCACGATAGGCGACAAGGTTCATAGCACAACGCTGGCAGCGCCCCTCTAGCATGAATTTGCGATACGTCCCTTGCCTGCTGATGATGGCGGCCGCCTGCATGCCGGCGAACGCAGCCGAATCTGCTGCTCTTCGCGTCATCCTCGTCGGCGATTCGACCTTGGCCACGCGCACCGGCTATGGCGATGCGCTTTGCGGGTTGTTCGGGCCGCGCGTCACCTGCATCAACCTGGCGCGCGGCGGGCGCAGTTCGGCAAGCTATCGGGCGGAAGGCCTGTGGGACACGGTCATGAACCAGTTGAGTGATCGAACGGCCGGAAGTGTCCCCAATCGCTCGACCTATGTGCTGATCCAGTTCGGCCACAACGACCAACCGGGCAAGGCGGGGCGCTCCACCGACCTGGCGAGCGAATTTCCGGCCAACCTGGCGCGCTATGTGGGTGACGTTACCGGCCAGGGCGCGGTGCCGGTACTGGTGACGCCGCTTACCCGGCGAATTTTCCGCGGCGGCGTCTTGCAAAACGATCTTGGGCCATGGGCCGACGCAACCCGTGGCGTCGCGAAAGCAAAGCGCGCGCCGCTGCTTGACCTGAATGCAGACAGCGCCGCGGCGGTGGCGGCGATGGGTTCCGCGGAAGCGGACACGCTGGCGGAAGAACCGCCGCCGGAAATCCCGGCGCTGGCGGGCAACACATCAGCAGAGAGTGGCCCGGCGACAGCCCCCGGCAGCGTTCCCAGCCGATTCGATTACACCCACCTCGGTGCAAAGGGTGCCGGATTTTTCGCGCGGATGGTTGCCCAGGAACTGGTCCGCGCCGTGCCGGCCCTCTCGGCCTACGTCCAGCCGGACGAGTCCGGTCATGGACCCTCGGGCCGCTCGCGGCCGCAACTGACGGCCGTGCAAGCCGCTGCCTATGGGTATGCCGAAGTCCTGAAATACACCGGCACCGCCGATCGCGAAATCATCGACCCGTGGGATCCGCTGGCCGATCCGCTTTCATCCGGCGCCGCATTGGCGCCCGATTATGTCGTCGATACCACCGTCACACGCGACGCCAAACCCGCTGTCACGCCCGTATTCGCGACCGTGCAATCCGCCGTCAGCCGGGCGCTCGCCGACAGCCGCGCAAGCGGCCTGACGAGGCGTCAGTACATCCTCGTCAAACCGGGCGTTTACCGCGAACTCCTGTATGTGCCCGCCTCACCCGCGCCCATCACGATTTACGGTGCGGGCGCCGACGCGGCCGCCACCCGCATCGGCGCCGACCTGAACGCCGGTACCACCGGTTCAGATTATGTCCGCCGGTTTGGCGGGCAATTCGTCAAGACCGATCCGGCGATCAACGCCATGTACGAGTCATTGAAAGACCGGCCAGTGGTCGGCACGCCCGGCTCGGCGATCGCGTGGATTCGCAACGACGGATTCCAGGCCAGGAACATCACCTTCGAGAACGCCTGGAACCGCGGCGAGTTGGTGCGCGAAGTTCCCGCAGCCGTCGCCAGCCAGCATGTCCAGACTTACAACCAGGCCGTCGCGCTGATGGTCGAGGACGCGGACAAAGTCCAGTTCGACAATGTGCGCTTCCTGGGTTTCCAGGACACGCTGTTCCTGACCTCCGCGGCAAGCGGGAGGACGGTGCGCAGTTTCTTCGGCAGTTCCTATATCGAAGGCGATACCGATTTCATCTTCGGCGACGCGACAGCCTATTTCCACCGCTCGGAAATCAAGTCGCTGGGCACGCGCAAGAACCTGTCTTACGCGACCGCGCCGAGCACCCGGCTCCGCAGCCGGTTCGGCTTTGTATTCAATGAATGCCGGTTCACTCACGACTACACCGCCAATGCCCTTGCCGGCAATTTCCATTTGGCGCGCCAGTGGTTTCGTGGACAGAAATGCACCCCTTATGGCAGTGTGTCCGTGCCACCGGGCTATGTCTGCCTCCCGGGCAAGGAGGACGCTTATGACGCGCCGGCCGGTACCATCTCCCGGGAGGTGCTGGAAACCGTCGGCAAGGTGATCATCCTCAATTCGACCCTGGGCGCGCACATCAACAAGGCGCGACCGTGGGCGGACTGGAATGCCAATGGCACCCACAAATACCGGCCGGCGCAGTTCGGCACCGACGACTATTGGACTAACCTGATCGCCGCGGGAATCGATCCCGTCCGGCAATTGGGCTATGCGGCGATCACCAGGCCAGCCGAGCCGTTCCTGGCCGAGTACCGTAATCGCGACGAATGAGCATCGATGACGACAATGCCCGTCGATGGGTGGGAAGGTGACGCTGCTCCTGCAAGATGCTGATTGCCGGGTCACGATCTGTCCCGGCATTGGCGGAAGCATCGCCCGGTTCACCTGGCGCGGGCGGCCGATATTGCGCGACGCCGCCGATACCGCCCTCGATGAACGCGCGGTCAGGCAAATGGGCTGCTATCCGCTCGTCCCCTACTCGAACCGAATTGGCAACGGGCGACTGGTGATTGGCGACGTGACCCATCAGCTGCGCGCCAATACACCGGCCGAAGCACATGCACTGCATGGATTCGGCTGGCAGCGCGAATGGCAGGTCAGCGCGCATACGGCCAATGCGGCCGAACTCTTGCTGCACCATGCACCCGATGCGGACTGGCCGTTTGCTTGTGCGGCCCGCCAGCATTTTCGACTTCAGGACGATATGCTGGCCGTCCGCCTCGCGGTAAGCAACACCGGTGTGGCACCCATGCCCGCGGGCCTCGGCTTTCATCCCTATTTCCCGGTCGAACCTGACACGCGGCTGCAAACCGACTGGACGGGAATGTGGGCAATGGGCGCGGACTCGCTTCCCACCGAATGCGTCGCCCCGCCACCCGCGGCCGATTTCAGCCGGTCGCGCGTGATCGACGGATGGCGCATCGACAACTGCTTCACGGGCTGGAGCCGGCGCGCTTTGCTCGATTACCCGACCCATCGCGTACACCTTTCGGCCGGCGCGGCTTGCGGCCAGGTGGTGTGTTTCCTGCCGGGAGACGGCCGCCGCTTTA
>JBDTSU010000122.1:0-9951 GCA_039930965.1 Betaproteobacteria bacterium | reverse complement strand
ATGGGCGCTCTTCGGCCCGCGCGGCCGGCGCGACGCAAGAGCCGGCGGGAGAATCGATCACCGGCATGGCGCGACCGGACGTCAGTAGATGTACGTCAGCGCCAGCCATGTCTTGTCGACATCGTTCTTGACCCGCGCCCCGTCGCCGGCGCGAAAACGCGCGTGCTGCAGTTTGGCATTGAGGCTGTGGGTGAAGGGCCAGGAGACGCTGGCATCAAATTCGCGCCCCAGCGCGAGTCCGCCGAAATCGGACCGAAAGCGGTGCGCTTCCACGAAGCATTCCAGCCTGTCGAGGTGCCCGCGCGCCGTGAACCAGGTATCGCGCAGGCCCTCGCGCGGCGTGCTGGTGTACTGCAATGCGGTACCGTTGAAGGCATAGAAATCGGTCAGCGGGGTCTGGAAGCCGTAGACACCGCGGTTGCTGCCCTTCACTTCATGATCGAGGCGCACTCCCCAGATTGATGCCCCTGTCGTCTGCACGCCGACACCGACCCGCGAGTAGTCTGCCTTGATGCGCGCATCGCCGCCGCCGATGCGGGCCTGGCGCGCGTAGCCCAGGTAGTACATCCCGCGCAAGACTTCGCCCAGCGCGAACCCGCCCTCGGCATGCGCGCCGGCAATGCGCTGCGCACTGTTGGCAAACCCGGTCTGCGAGCCGGTAGCGGCCTGGTCATGCCAATAGCCGTAGGCGGCCAGGGAGTGCTCCGGGAGTGGGTTCCATGCCACGTGCAGGATGTGCAGGCGCAGGGGATTGAGGCGCCCCAGCACGGTGCGTATGCGCCGGAATTCGCCGAGCTGGATTTCGGTCTCTGGCAACGCGGTGTTGGTCAGCATCACGCCGTCGAACACCTGCGGCGTCTGGCGGAAATCGACATCGCTGATGAAACGCTGGTCGTCGATGCGCAGGATCTGCCGGCCCAGGCGCAGGCGCGTCGCGGGCAGCCCGGTGTAGTCCGCATAGGCCTGATTTATTCCGCTATGCGGCGGATCGGGCAGCAAGGGATACGCGGAGCTCGCGTTGCGCGCGGGATCGCCGTTGTATTCGCCCGAACCGATGGTGCCCGTATAGATATATTGCGCGGTCAGGCGCAGATCGTGGAATGGCGCCGTCTGCCAGCCGAGCGTGGTGCGCACGGTCCAGACGGCGGTCTTTTCGGGCTTGACGGTTTCGGTTATCTCCGCGTAACGCGGCCGCACTTCCAGCAGCAGGTGGCCGTTGGCGATGCTCTCGCTCAGCTTGAGGATCATGCCCGGCGCCGCCTCACCGGTGACTTCCGCCGCGCCGGCCGCGCTGGTGGAAGCCGGCAGCATCCACCCCGCCAGCGCGAGCAGGATACCGGGGCAAATCGGAACACGGGCGTTGGTCATGAGTTTCGCGGGCGCGGTGCCATGCACAGTATTGTCACTGCACCCCGCCCCGTCAAGTGACGATGGCCGCGAAGGAAAATCAGGCGCCCCATGAAATATGCAGGCTAGAATGACCTGTCGCGGCAATGACGCCGCAGCCGAGACGCGGACCTCCCATGGCGATGGCGGCATTCATATTCAACGGGCGCTGGAAATGGCCGGCGGCGATGGCCGTCGCGGGCCTGATGGCGGCTTCCGCGCAGGCCGCCAGTCTGACCGTGAAAGTCAGCGACGCAGCGGGCAATCCCCTGGCCGATGCGGTGATTTACGCATTGCCCCGGGCGGGCACCCACATCGCCGCGCGCACGCCGCGCCCCGTGGCCATCGAGCAGAAGGACCGCGAATTCGTGCCCTGGGTGAGCGTCGTCCAGGTGGGGACGACCGTGAATTTCCCCAACCGCGACCCCTTGATGCATCACGTCTATTCCTTCTCGCCGGCCAAGAGCTTCGAAATCAAGCTCTATTCGGGCGAAGCCCCGCGCACCATCCTGTTCGACAAACCCGGCACGGTCACGCTGGGCTGCAACATCCACGACTGGATGATCGGCTACATCCAGGTGGTGGAGACACCTCATTTCGCCAAGACCGGCAGCGACGGGCGGGCGCCGATCGGCGATCTCGCGGCGGGCGAGTACGCCTTGCATCTCTGGCACCCGACGCAACGCGCCGCCGCCGACGCGAAACCGGTCAAGCTCGATGCCCGCAGCCATGTCGAACTCGATTTCAGCCTCGATGTCGCGCCGCGCAAGAAACCGTTCAAGCCGCCGCTGGACGGCGTCCGTTACAAATGAGTGACAGGATTCTTCCGGCGCCCCGGCGCCGCACCGGGTGGCCAGGCGAATGAATTTTTCCTTCGCCAGCCTGCGCACCCGCATCGTGGTGTTCTTCGCGGCCTTGCTGGTGCTGGTGCAGGGCCTTGCGTTTCTGGTCGTCAATACGGCCAACTACCAGATCGCCAAGGAAACCATCGTGCAGGAACTCGGCGTCGGCGAACGCATCTTCCTGCGGCTGCTCGACCAGCAGCGCGACCAGCTTGAGCAAAGCGCCGGGCTGCTGGCCGCCGAGTTCGGTTTTCGCCAGGCGGTGGCAAGCCATGACACTGCCACCATTCTTTCCGCGCTGACCAATCACGGCGCGCGGGCCTCGGCCAGCGTGATGCTGCTGATCTCGCTCGACCAGAAGCTGGTGCTGGCCGATACCTTGCACCCAACGCAGCGCGAGCAACCGTTCCGGTTTTCGCACCTGACCCGTGCCGCCGAGGCCAACGGCAAGGCCTCCGGCATCGTCACCATCGACGGCCGTCTTTACCAACTGGTGGTGGCGCCCGTCAACGCGCCGACCACGATCGCCTGGGTCGGCGTCGGTTTCACGATCGACGACAACACCGCGGGCGACCTGAAAAAACTCACCGCGCTGGACGTGTCTTTCCTGAGCCGGTACAAGGACGAACCCTGGCGCGTGCACGCCTCGACACTGCCCGAGAATATCCGCGGCGGCCTGGTCCCCGCGGTCGGCCGCGGGGCCGGCGGCGGCACCATCGATCTCAACCTGGATGACCAGGAATACGAAGCGCGGCTGGCAATGATCGAACAGCAGGGCGACACCCAGATCATCGCCGTGCTGCAGCGCTCACTCGCCGAGGGGATCGAGCCGTTCAAGCGCGTCAGCAGTGCATTCCTGGTGCTGGCGCTGCTCGCCTTCGTGGTGTCGGTGATAGGCAGCGTGCTGATCGCGCGCAACATCACCCGTCCGATCAACACGCTGGCGGACGTGGCGCGGCGAATCCAGGACGGCGATTACGGGCAAACCGTCGAGGTTGAACAGAAGGACGAGATCGGCGCGCTGGCCGCGAGTTTCAATCACATGCTCGCGGGCATCGCCAGCCGCGAAAAGGAAAACCTGCGGCTGGCGTTCGAGGATCACCTGACCGGCCTGCCCAATCGCGCCATGTTCCATGACCGCCTGGTGCAGGCATTGTTGCTGGCCAAGCGCGCCGCCCAGCCGGTCGGCGTGATGATGCTCGACCTCGACCGTTTCAAGTACGTCAACGATACGCTCGGCCATCCGGTGGGTGACATGGTGCTGAAGGAAGTGGCGCTGCGCCTGCGCACCTTGCTGCGCGAATCGGACACCGTCGCGCGCCTGGGCGGGGATGAATTCGCCATCCTGCTTCCCTCGGGAGAGCCCGAGCGCACCAGCATCGTGGCGCACAAGGTCCTGCATTCGCTCGAATCGCCGATCGTGGTGCAAGGACAGCCGATCGACATCGGCACCAGTATCGGCATCGTCTACTATCCCGAGCACGGCGAGGACGCCAACATGCTGATGCGCCACGCCGACATCGCCATGTACGCGGCCAAGCGCGCCAAGAGCGGCTTCGCCACCTACGACATGCGTCTGGAAGAGGATCGCCAGGACCACCTGACCCTGCTGGGTGAACTGCGGCGCGCCATCGACCAGGACGAACTGGTGCTGTTCTATCAGCCAAAATTCAACCTGACGAAAAACGCGGTGACCGGCATGGAAGCCCTGATCCGCTGGCAACACCCGACGCGCGGCAGCGTCTCACCTGCCGATTTCATTCCGTTTGCGGAGCAGACCGGCAATATTCGCATGATCACCCGCTGGGTGATCGATGCCGCCATCGCGCAATGCGGGGCGTGGCAGGCAAGCGGGCACGCGTTGAAAATTTCCATCAACATCTCGGCGCGCGACTTGCTGGACAAGGAACTGGTCCCTTACGTGGCCGCCAAGCTTCGCGAATACCAGGTGCCCCCGGGGCTGATCTGCGCGGAACTGACCGAAAGCGCGCTGATGGAAGACCCGGAGCACGCGCGCGAGACGCTCGCGCAGCTTCACGAGCTCGGCATCAAGCTGTCGATGGACGATTACGGCACCGGCTATTCCTCGCTCGCGTACATCAAGGACCTGTCGCTGGACGAATTGAAAATCGACCGCGCCTTCGTCTCCGGCATGCACGACGACGCGCAAAGCGCCGCCATCGTCCATTCGACCATCGAGCTCGGCCATCGCCTCGGCATGATCGTGGTCGCCGAAGGGGTTGAGACCAGCCTGGAACTGAGCGCACTGAAACGCTTCGGCTGCGATTACGCACAGGGCTACCACGTCTGCCGGCCGATGGCGGCGGTGGATGTGATGGCGTGGCTGCGCACGGAGAAGGCGGCCGGCAACACCAGCGATGCGTGATTGTCGGGTTACGCTGCGCTAACCCGACCTACGGATTTCGTCATCCTGCCCGGCGCATACAAACCCTCGGTGAATTGTAGGTCGGGTTAGCGCAGCGTAACCCGACAAATGCCCCAAGAAATACCGCCGCGCTTTCATTCCAATTCATTTCGCCGCAACACCCGACATCTCCCCATGAAATACCGGCACGCTTTCATCCCGGGTGGATCGTTCTTCTTCACCGTCGTGACGGAGAAACGGCGCCCAGTACTTGCGTCGGCCGAATCGGTGGATGTCCTGCGCGCGGCATTTCGCGCCGTGCGCTTGGCGCGGCCGTTTAATCTGGACGCGATGGTGGTCTTGCCCGATCACCTGCATTGCATCTGGACGCTGCCGCCGGGTGATGCCGATTTCGCCATTCGCTGGCGGCTGGTCAAGACCTGGTTCACCAAACACCGCGACCCGGCCTTGCGCGTGGAACCGAATCGCGCCCGGACCGCGAAAAGCGAACAAGGCATTTGGCAGCATCGCTACGGGGAACATGCGCTCCGCGACGATGCGGATTTTGCCCGGCACGTCGAGTACATCCATTTCAACCCGGTGAAACACGGGCTGGCGTCCTCCGCGATGGAATGGCCCTACTCCAGCTTTCGACGATATATGGAGGCCGGCGACTATCCGGCGGATTGGGGCGGGAGTGCGACGGGTCTGGAAGTTGTGGGGCACGAGTAATGGAACGATGGTTGTCGGGTTACGCTGCGCTAACCCGACCTACGGGTCGTGTCTATTTACCCGGACCAAACAAATTCTCGGCGCTTTGTAGGTCGGGTTAGCGCAGCGTAACCCGACACGTGCCTCCAATCCTGGCGCGCCTCCCAGACCAAAAAGGCCCGAAACACCGCACCAAATGGCGTTCCGCGCCACCGCCTCCCGGCAATCCCGCCTAGATTTGCACCTGCGTTCCCAGCTCAATCACCCGGTTGGACGGAATCCGGTAGTAGTCGGATGCCTTGGTCGCTAAATGCGACATCCAGATGAACAGGTGCCGCCGCCAACGGGCGAGGCCCTTGCCCGGCGCCAGCACGAGGGTCTCGCGGTTCAGGAAGAACGAGGTCTGCATGAGATCGAAATGCAGGCCTTGCCGTCCGCAATCCGCCAGCAGCTGCGGCACATCGGGTGTTTCCTTGAAACCATAGTGGCCCTGGATGCGCCAGAAGCCGTGGCCGAGGTCTTCGATCCAGATGTAATCTTCCACCGGCACGCGGGGAATGTCCTCGTTGACGATGGTCAGCACGACGATGCGTTCATGCAGCACCTGGTTGTGCTTCATGTTGTGCAGGAGCGCCTTGGGCACGGAATCGGGATTGACGGTCATGAAGACGGCGGTGTTCGGTACGCGGACGGGTGGCGACACGGCAATGTTCTCGATAAACGCTTTCATCGGCATGCTCCATTCACTGGTTCGTTGTACGACCTCCGCGCGGCCGCGCTTCCAGGTGGTCATGAGAGTGAACATGGTGGCACCCATGGCCAGCGGGAACCAGCCGCCCTCAACGAGCTTGACCGAGCTGGCCGAAAAGAATGCCGTATCGATCACCAGGAAGAACCCGGTCGAGAGCAGGCACAGCAACAGGTTGTACCGCCAGCCGTAGCGCAGCACGAAGAACGTCAGCACGGTGGTGATCAGCATGGTGCCGGACACGGCGAGGCCGTAGGCAAAGGTCAAGGTCGTGGAGGAGCCGAAGCCGATCGCCGCCGCCAGCACCCCCAGCATCAATAGCCAGTTCACCACCGGCATGTAAATCTGCCCGATCTCCTTTGCCGAGGTCTGCACCACCCTGCTGCGCGGCAGGAAGCCGAGCTGTATCGCCTGCCGCGTGATCGAGTAGGTGCCCGAGATGACGGCCTGCGAGGCGATTGCCGCGGCGACCGTGGACAGCACCACGATCGGATATAGCGCCCAGCCGGGAAACATCAGGTAGAACGGATTCTCCAGCGCCTTCGGGTTGGCGATCAGCAAGGCGCCCTGTCCAAAATAATTGAGTACCAGCGCGGGAAACGCGCACAGGAACCACGCCAGGCGGATCGGCTGCTTGCCGAAGTGGCCCATGTCCGCGTACAGCGCCTCGGCGCCGGTGACGGCCAGGAATACCGCGCCCAGCACGATGAAGGAACCGAAGCCGTGTTGCGTGACAAAGCGCAGTGCGTACGCCGGGTTCAGGGCCTGCAGGACCTGCGGATTCGCGCCGATATTGACCACGCCGGACACGGCCAGCGTGGCGAACCACAGCAACATGACCGGGCCGAACAGCGCGCCGACCGTCGCCGTGCCTTTGTGCTGGAAAACAAACAACGCGACGATGACCACCACCGACAGCGACACCACATAGGGCTTCAGCAGTGGCGTCGCGATCTCCAGCCCTTCCATCGCGCCCAGCACCGTGACCGCGGGCGTGATGACGCTGTCGCCGTAGAACAGGGCGGCGCCGAACGCGGCGAGCAGCATCAGCGGCGCGCGCCAGCGCGGACGCTGCTTCACCGAGGCCGCCGCCAGTGCCAGCAGCGCCATGATGCCGCCTTCACGCTCGTTGTCGGCGCGCATGATGAGCATCACATACTTGAGCGAGACCACCACCATCAGCGACCAGAACAGCGCGGAGAGGCCGCCGAGGATGTTGTCGGCCGTGAACGGGATGCCGAACGACGGATCGAAGATCGCCTTGATCGTGTAGAGCGGGCTGGTGCCGATGTCGCCGTAAACCACGCCGAGCGCGGCGAGTGACAGCATGGCGTAGTGTTGGCGCGACTGCGGTGCGACGTCCATGAAGGCCTCTTGTGAAAAGTGGCCGTATTCTAGGAGCGGGCCGACGCGAACATCCGCTGGCGCGCGCAATTTTACAAGTTCTTGATACGCGGCACACAAGCCAAAACCGGCATACTTGTATGATGCCCGGCACGACAAATAACTCCCCCGACCCCGACGAAAGCGCGCACGACGGCGACGAACCGTCGCGCTGGCCAGGCTATGCCTGGGCACTGAGCGCCGCGGCCGGGGCAACGCTGCTCGCCACGCCGCTTGCCGGCTGGCTTGAACTCGCCAATATCGTCATGCTCTATATGCTGGCGTTGGTCGCGATCGCGTTTCGCTTCGGCAAAGGGCCGGCCGTCGCGGCGGCCGTGATGAACGTGGCGGCATTCGATTTCTTCTTCGTGCCGCCGCGCCTGTCATTGGCGGTGGCGGATGCGCAATACCTGCTGACGTTTGCCGTCATGCTCGCGACCGGCCTGGTCATCGCACACCTGGCCGCCCGCCTCCGCCAACAGGCCGCCGACGCGAGGCTGCGCGAACGGCGATCACGCGATCTGTACGAGATGGCGCGGCGGCTGTCCGGCGCCCTCGCCGACGAGCAGATCATCGATGCCGCAAAACAGTTCTTCGCTCACAGCCTTGGTGCGAGCGTGGCGCTGATGTTGCGCGACCGCGCAGGGAAACTTTTCGTTCCCGAACGGGCAACCGTAGAGGGTATCGATTTGGCGTTGGCACAGCGGGTGTTTGAAGGCGACAGCACCGTCGACGTGGTGGTGGCGGATTCGCTGCTGTACGTACCCCTGAAAGCGCCCATGCGCACCCGCGGCGTGCTGATCGTCTCGCCCGCCGATGTGACTAGCATCGAAAGCGCCGGCCAGCGGCGGCAACTGGAAACCGTCGCCGTACTGATTGCAATCGCCCTGGAGCGCGTGCATTTCGTGACCGTCGCGCGCGAGGCAACCGTGCAGATGGAAGGCGAGCGGCTGCGCAGCGGCCTGCTCGCGGCCCTCTCCCACGATCTGCGCACGCCCCTGACCGCCATCCTCGGCTCGGCGGAGTCGTTGCAACTGGGGGCGCACGGACTCACGCAGGACCAGTACGCGTTGATCGACGCCATCCGCGACCAGGCGCGGCGCACCCACGAACTGGTGGAGAACATTCTCGACATGGCTCGGTTGGAATCGGGTGCGGTGCGCTTGCGCAAGGAATGGCAATCGCTGGAGGAGATCGTCGGATCGGCACTGAAGGCGCGCGCGCCAGTGCTGGCGACGCACCCGGTGATCGTCGCCCTGCCGGCCGACCTGCCGCTGGTCGAATGCGACGCGACGCTGATGGAACGCGTGTTCGTCAACCTGCTCGAAAACGCCGCAAAATACACGCCTCCCGGATGCGCCATCCAGGTTCGCGCCCGTATCGAGGCCGACCAACTGCGTGTCGACGTCAGCGATTGCGGCGCGGGCGTGCCGCACGGGAGGGAGGCGGCAATCTTCGACAAGTTCGTCCGTGCCGGTCCCACGGCCGATGTGCCGGGACTGGGACTGGGCCTCGCCATCTGCCGCACCATCATCGAGGCCCATGCGGGCCGGATCTGGGTGGAGAACCTGCCCGAAGGCGGCGCCGATTTCGCCTTTACCCTGCCGCGCGGCAATCCGCCATCCGCGGAACTCGATGCGCCGGCGTCGCCATGAGCAATGTGCTGATTGTCGAGGATGAAGCGGAGATTCGCCGCTTCGTGCGCCATGCGCTCACCGCCGAGGATGTGCAGGTATTCGAGGCCGCCACACTTCAGCGCGGCATCATCGAAGCGGGCATGCGCAAGCCAGATCTCGTCATCGTCGACCTCGGCCTGCCGGACGGTGATGGCACCGACCTCGTGCGCGAGTTGCGCACCTGGAGCCAGGTACCGGTGCTGGTGCTGTCGGCGCGCGGCGATGAGCCACAGAAAATCGCCGCACTCGACGCCGGCGCCGACGATTACCTCACGAAGCCGTTCGGTGTCGGTGAAATGCTGGCACGGGTGCGGGCGCTGCTGCGCCGTTCGCTGCGCGGACCGGCGCAATCGGCGCCGTTGCTGGCGCTGGGCAATGTCGAAGTCGATCTCGCGGCGCGCATGGTCAGGAAGAATGGTGCGCCGGTACATCTCACGCCGATCGAGTTCCGGCTGCTGGCCTGCCTCGTTGTCAATGCGGGACGGGTAATGACCTATCGCCAACTGGTGAGCGAAGTCTGGGGGCCCACCTATGGCGAGCAGACACACTATGCACGCGTCGCGATGCAGCGCCTGCGTCAAAAACTGGAGGATGACGCCGCGCAGCCGAAATTCCTGCTGACGGAGATTGGAGTGGGCTATCGGCTGGTACTGCCGTAGGCTGGTTGGCGCCCATCAAGCTTGCCAGGCGCCCCAAGAAAAATCCCTTTGAGGAAACCCTCAAAGGGATTGATCCGCCGCATCGAAGGCTAGCCTGCATATTTCATGGTTCGGCCCCATTTCGTTACCATTTTCACTCTTGGCAACGGTCATCTTTCTGAAATCCAATTTGTACTTCGTA
>JBDTSU010000121.1:0-9966 GCA_039930965.1 Betaproteobacteria bacterium | reverse complement strand
CATCGATGACGATGGCGCGAAAGTCGTTCACGTTAGTGAGGGTCGGGCCGGTGACCACCGAATCGCCCAATGCCTGGAAGAAACCGTGGCCATCGTTGTTATCGAGGCTGGCGCGTGGATTGATGCCGAGCACCCATGCGCGCGCCAGCGAATCGGGCACCATGAACGCGCCGGCAATTTCTTCGGCGCCGTCGACGCCGTCGGTATCGCCGGCGAGGGCGTGTACGCCGGGCAGGCCATCGAGCGCGATGGCCAGCGAGAGCAGCAATTCGACATTGCGGCCGCCGCGGCCTGTGCCCCGCAGCGTCACCGTCGTTTCGCCGCCTGACAGCAGCACGCATGGCGGCGTAAACGGCTGGCCGTGCACCGCTGCTTGCCGCGCGATGCCGGCCAGCACCTTGCCGACGTCGCGCGCCTCGCCTTCGAGGCTATCGCCGAGGATATGCGGGGTGAAGCCCGCGTGCCGCGCGGCGCGCGCGGCCGCTTCCAGCGCCCTCTGCGGCGCGGTGATAATGCGGGTCTCGCTGCCGGCCAGGCGGGGATCGCCCGGCTTGACCGATTCGCCCTCGCCGCTGGCGAGCAGCGTGCGCACCGCGTCCGATACCTCGATACCGTAGCGCTCGATGATGGCGCGCGCGTCGGCGCAGGTGGTCGGGTCAGCCACGGTGGGGCCGGAGGCGATGTCGATCGGATTGTCGCCGGGCACGTCGGATATCAACAGCGTGACCAGCCGGGCCGGGTGGCACGCGGCGGCCAGGCGGCCGCCTTTCAATGCCGAAAGGTGACGGCGCAGGCAATTCATTTCAGAGATGGTCGCCCCGCTCTTCAGCAACGCCGCGTTGACCGCCTGTTTGTCGGCAAGCGTCAAGCCCGGGCCGGGCGCCACCAGCAGCGATGAACCGCCGCCGGAAATGAGCGCGATCACCAGGTCGTCGGCGCTGAGGTTGCTCACCATCGCGCGAATGCGCTCGGCGGCTTTGATCCCGGCTGCATCGGGCACCGGGTGCGCAGCCTGCGCGATCTCGATTCGTCTACAGGGCACGTCGTAACCATAGCGGGTGACGACCAGGCCTTCGAGCGGACCGTCCCAATGATCCTCCAGGGCGCGCGCCATCGCGGCGGAGGCCTTGCCCGCGCCGATGACAATCGTTCGCCCCGTTGGCGGCGGCGGCAAGTGCGGCGGCAGGCACCGCGCCGGCTGCGCGGCCGCGATCGCCGCATCGACCAGCGCGCGCAGCAACGGGCGGCGATCAATCTCGGTGGTGACGCTCATGCGGAATCCCTGCCAGCGCGGTGAATAGTATGGATGATACCGTCACACGGGCGTGGGCTGGGATGGGCGCGCCGCGGAACGGCGCTCAGGCCTTCGCGACTTCGTGTCCCGCCATCAGCTCCAGCGCCCTGACCAGCGCCGAGTGGTCGAGGTCGGCCATGCCGTTGGCGGCGCACGCCTGCATCAGTTGTGCGGCATTCGCCGTCTGCGGCAGCGAGATGCCGAGCTCACGCGCGCCTTGCAGCGCGAGGCCAAGATCCTTCTGATGCAGCCGGATACGGAATCCCGGTGCGAAGGTGCGCTTGATCATGCGCTCGCCGTGAACTTCCAGGATGCGGCTGGAGGCAAAACCGCCCATCAGCGCCTGCCGGACCTTGGCCGGATCCGCTCCCGCCTTGCTGGCGAACAGCAGCGCCTCGCCGACGGCCGCGATATTGAGCGCGACAATGATTTGGTTCGCGACTTTGGTGGTCTGGCCGTCGCCGTTGCCGCCGACCAGCGTGATGTTCTTGCCCATCAATTCGAACAGCGGTTTCACACGGGCAAACGCCGCCTCGCCTCCGCCGCACATGATCGTCAGCGAGGCCGCCTTGGCGCCGACTTCGCCGCCGGATACGGGCGCGTCGATATAGTCCGCGCCGAGCGCATTGATCCGCTGTGCAAAGGATTTCGTGGCCATCGGCGAGATAGAGCTCATATCGACGATGATCTTGCGGGTGCTGTCGTCGCTCATCAGCGCGCCGGTTTGCAGGCCCGTTGCAACGCCGTCCTTGCCGAACAGCACAGCCTCGACATCGGGCGTGTCCGGCACCATGGTGATGACGATGTCGGCGTTCCGGGTCACCTCGGCCGCATGGGAACACGGCGTGGCGGTCGAGGCGGCGATGGCGTCGGGGAGCTTGCCGACGGTGTTGACGAAGAGCTGGTGCCCGGCGTTGATGAGGTGCAGTGCCATCGGCGTACCCATGATGCCGAGGCCGATAAATCCGATCTTCATGTGTCGTTCTTTCTATAAAAATGGAGAGGGCGGCACGCCGCTCGTCACGTCGTCAGCTGGGTCAGCCGGGTCAGTAAGCGCCGCCGGCCTTCGGTGCCTGTCCCGCACGCATCCTGGCGATCACCTGTTGCGCGCCGGCGACCATCAGGCGCGCATCCGAACTGATGGTGACGAACTGAAATCCCTTGGCGATGCGCTTCAGCGCCGCCTCGGGCGTGCCATTGTGGATACCGGCGATCACGCCATGTGCCTTGGCGCGGGCGAGGATATGCTCGACGGCGTCGGCCGCCTTGGGGTCAAGGTCATCGAAGGTCGGTGTGCAGCCGAGCGCCAGCGACAGGTCCGAGGGGCCGATGTAGATGGCGTCGAGCCCCTCGACGGAGAGTATCTCGTCGAGATTGTCGAGCGCCCGGGCGGTCTCGATCATCGCAAAGGTCACGATGGTGTCGTTGGCATGCGCCGGATAGTCGGCGCCGCCGTAGAGCAGCGCCCGCACCGGGCCGAAGCTGCGTGTGCCGCGCGGCGCGTAATGCGTGTACGCCACCAGTTTTTCGGCATCTTCGCGGCTGTTGACCATCGGGCAGATGACGCCGTATGCGCCTGCATCGAGCGTCTTCATCAGGATGCCCGGCTCAAGCCACGGCACGCGCACCACCGGCACGGTCGGGGTCGTGGATATGGCTTGCAGCATCGGGATCATGCCCGCGTAATCCACCACGCCGTGCTGCAAATCGATGGTCAGCGAGTCCCAGCCCTGGTGGGCCATGGACTCGGCGGAAAATCCGTTGGGAATGGCCAGCCAGCCATTGACGACGGCGCCACCCGATTTCCAGATAGTGCGTAAACGGTTTTCTCTCATCGGTTGCTCCGTATCACTCGAGTGTTGCGTGCGGAAAATGGACCGTACCAAGATTCGCCCTGACCAAAAAAAGCCGCCCACTTCCCATACTTAAGTTGTCAGACATTATTGGTCGATTGACACGATGTGTCAAGCTACAAGGTTCAAATCGCCGGTAGATGTCACACATGCGGACGCAAAACCTGTCACAATCCGCCCATTGAAAGCATGAGCACTTTGCCACATCTCATGATTTGCCAACCGTCCCGGAAAATCGCCCATTCATGAAGAGGCTCCTGCTGCAAGACGAACGCGCCGGTTCCCTGCCCGACCGCATTTATGCCGGCGTCGTCGAGGCCATCCTGCGCGGTGATTTCGCGCCCTCCGGCAAGCTGCCGACCGAGGCGGACCTGGCCGTGACCTTCGGTGTCTCTCGACCGACCGTACGCGAGGCGCTCTCCCGCCTGCGCGCCGACCGCATCATCGACTCGCGGCGTGGCGCGGGCAGTTACGTCATCCGCCAGCCCGGCGCACCGGCGGCGAGCGCGACGCCGATCAAGAACCTTGCCGACATCGAGCGTTACTACGAATTCCGCAGCTGCGTCGAGTCCGGGGCGGCGGCGGCGGCGGCGGAGTATGGCGACGCGGGCGACCTGGCGGCAGTGCGCGCCGCCTTCGACGATTGGGTCGCCGCCATGGAAGACGGCGGCGCCGGCGTGGAGGAGGATCTGCGTTTTCACCTCGCCATTGCCCGCGCTTCGCACAACCCTTTTTTCGTCACGACCCTCGAAGCCAGTATTGCCCCGATCCGGCACTACCTGGAACTGGCGCGCTACACGACTGACAAGAAGAGCCCGGCGCGGATAGGTGCGAATCGGGCTGAACACCAGGCGATCATGGAGGCCATTGCCCGCCGATCGCCCGCCGATGCCGCCGACGCAGTGCGCACTCACATCCTCAATGCGAAGCGGCGCATTTTCGAGAGCACCCCCATGCCTTAGCGCATACATATTGCTTGACAACTAGCACTATTAGTCTGACAATTGGCCCCGACCGAAATTGCCGTCATGAAGGAGTCCCGGATGTCCGGCCCCGTTACGACCGATGACCTCGCTGCAAAGGCAATCGCGCGCGCGCCGCTGACCATTCGCATGCACGAGCGCGACAATGTCGCCATCGTGGCCAACGATGGCGGATTGCCGCCCGGCGCGATCCTGCCGTCAGGACTGATATTGCGCGATCGTGTGCCGCAGGGCCACAAGGTCGCGCTGGTGGACCTGGCCGCGGCGGCGCCGGTGCTGCGCTATGGCATCCCGATCGGTTATGCGCTGGCGGATATTCCGGCTGGCAGCTGGGTACACGAGCGCCTGCTGAAGATGCCCGTGGCGCGCGAACTCGACAACTTGCCGATCGCCACCGTCAAGCCGGGGCCGCTGCCACCACTCGACGGCCACACCTTCGAGGGCTTCCGCAATCCGGACGGCTCGGTGGGCACGCGCAATATCCTCGCCGTCACCACCACCGTGCAATGCGTGGCCGGCGTGGTCGATTTCGCCGTTGCACGCATCAAGGCCGAACTGCTGCCGCGCTACCCGAACGTCGATGACGTGATCGGGCTGGAACACACCTACGGCTGTGGGGTGGCGATCGACGCGCCGGGCGCGGAGATACCGATCCGCACGCTGCGCAACATCAGCCTCAATCCGAATTTCGGCGGCGAGGTCATGGTGGTGAGCCTCGGCTGCGAGAAGCTGCAACCCGAGCGGCTGCTGCCACCGGGATCGATCGCGATCGTCGATGAGCGCAGCGTGGCCGATGTCGGCACCCGCGCCGACGCCGGGCTCGACGTGGTCTGCCTGCAGAGCGAGAACCATGTCGGCTTCATGTCGATGATCGAGTCGATCATGGCGACCGCGCAGGTGCACCTCGAACGCCTGAATGCGCGTGTGCGCGAAACCGTGCCGGCCAGCGAACTGGTGGTCGGCGTGCAGTGCGGCGGCAGCGATGCCTTCTCGGGCGTCACCGCCAATCCGGCGGTCGGCTTCTGCACCGACCTGCTGGTGCGCGCCGGTGCCAGCGTGATGTTTTCCGAGACGACCGAAGTGCGCGACGGCATCGATCAGCTCACCGCGCGCGCCAGCACGCCGGCGGTGGCCGAGGCGATGATCCGCGAGATGGCGTGGTATGACGCGTACCTGAAGCGCGGCAGCGCCGACCGCAGCGCCAATACAACGCCCGGCAACAAGCAGGGCGGGCTGTCCAATATCGTCGAGAAAGCGATGGGCTCGATCGTCAAATCCGGCAGCGCGCCGATCACCGGCGTGCTGGCGCCGGGGGAGAAGCTGCGGCAAAAGGGCTTGATCTATGCCGCCACGCCCGCCAGCGATTTTATCTGCGGGACGCTGCAGATTGCCGCCGGCATGAACCTGCATGTGTTCACCACCGGCCGCGGCACGCCCTACGGTCTTGCGCAGGTACCGGTCATCAAGGTGGCCACGCGCAGCGATCTGGCGAGGCGCTGGCACGACCTGATGGATATCAACGCCGGCAGCATCGCCGACGGTTCGGCCACCATTGAAGAAGTTGGCTGGGAATTGTTTCGATTGATGCTTGATGTAGCCAGCGGGCGCAAGAAGACCTGGGCCGAACACTGGAAGCTGCACAACGCGCTGGTGCTGTTCAATCCGGCGCCGGTGACCTGATCGCCAACCCGGCGCCGTTGACCAGATCGCCAATCCGGCGAACGCGCTCAGCGGTCCAGTGCAGGCCGCTTCGGATTAAAGGCCCAGCCCGGAATCAGTTGCTGCATCGCGGCGGCATCGTCGCGCGCGCCCAGTCCATGCTGCCGATACAGCTGGTGCGCCTTGTCGACTTCGACCATATCGAGTTCGACGCCGAGGCCTGGTAGTTTGGGCACCTGCACGTGGCCGTTGACGATCTGCAGCGGTTCCCTGGTGAGGCGCTGGCCGTCCTGCCAGATCCAGTGCGTATCAATGGCCGTCACACGGCCCGGTGCCGCCGCGCCCACATGCGTGAACATCGCCAGTGACACGTCGAAGTGATTGTTCGAATGCGATCCCCACGTTAGGCCCCAGTCGCGACAGGTCTGCGCGACCCGTACCGAACCGGCCATGGTCCAGAAATGCGGATCGGCGAGAGGTATGTCGACGGACTGCAGCGCGAGCGCGTGACTCAATTGGCGCCAGTCGGTGGCAATCATGTTGGTGGCGGTCGGCAAGCCGGTCGCGCGGCGGAATTCGGCCATCACTTCGCGGCCCGAAAGCCCTTCCTCGGCGCCACACGGATCCTCGGCGTAGGCGACCACGTCACGCATGTCGCGCATCAGGCGGATCGCGTCTTTCAGCAGCCATCCGCCGTTGGGGTCAAGGGTCACCCGCGCACCCGGAAATCGTTCGTGCAAGGCGGTGACGGCTTCGATCTCCTCTTCGCCGCGCAGCACGCCGCCCTTCAATTTGAAGTCGTTGAATCCATAGCGCTCGCGGGCCGCTTCGGCCAGCCTGACCACTTTTTCCGGCGTCAACGCCGATTCGTGGCGCACCCGGAACCAGGCATTGTCGGCGTTCGAATCGCCGGCATACGGCAGGTTGGTGCGGCCGCGGTCGCCGACATAGAACAGGTAGCCGAGCATTTCGACCGCCTCGCGTTGCTGGCCCTCACCGAGCAGCGCGGCCACCGGCACGTCGAGGTATTGGCCGAGCAGATCGAGCAGCGCGGACTCGATGGCGGTGACGGCATGAATGGTGGTGCGCAGATCGAAGGTCTGCAGACCGCGGCCACCGGCGTCGCGGTCGGCAAATTGCTGCTGCACCGCGCGCAGGATGCGCTGGTAATCTCCGATCGTTGCACCCATGACGAGGCCGCGGGCATCGTCCAGGGTCTGGCGGATCTTTTCGCCGCCCGGCACCTCCCCCACGCCGGTGCGGCCGGCGCTGTCGGTGAGGATCAGCAGGTTGCGGGTGAAGAACGGGCCGTGGGCGCCGCTCAGGTTCAGCAACATGCTGTCGCGGCCAGCGACGGGTATGACGCGCAGGCCGGTGACGCGGGGCGTGGAAGGAGCGGTCATCGGCTTTGGTCTGGTGATGGCGCCGGCGGAGCGCCGTGGCGTTATTCGATACTGATCTTGCCGGATGCGATCACCTGTTTCCATCGGGCGAATTCTTTTTGCTGGAAGGTGGCGAACTGCTCGGGCGTGTTGGCAATGATCTCAAAACCGAGCGCGCTGAACTGCTGCCGGATTTGTGGATCATTGAGCGCGCCGACGATGGCCGCATGCAGTTTTGCGCGCACATCGGCGGGCAGGCCCCTGGGGGCGACCACCGCCTGCCAGGAATAGACATCAACATTCTTGACGCCGGCTTCGGCCATCGTCGGGACATCGGGCAGCAAGGGGGAACGCTTTTCGCTGGTGATGGCGAGCGCGGTGAGCTTGCCGGCCTTGATATGCGGCAGGACGGCGTTGATGTTCTGGAAGGATGCGTTGACCTGGCCGCCGAGCAGATCGGTGATTGCCGGGCTGCCACCCTTGTAAGGGACATGCAGACCGCTGGTGCCGGTCTGTTGCCAGAACAACTCGGCGGTGAGATGGTCGCTTGAACCGTTGCCGGAAGATGCGAATGACATCTTGCCCGGATTGGCCTTTTGATACGCGACCACGTCGGCAAGCTTCTTGTGCGGCGAATTGGCCGGCACCACCAGCACATTCGGCGCCTGCACCGCCACCGTGAGGGTATCGAAGTCCTTCAACGCATCGTATTGCATGCCCTTGATCAGGTGCGGCGCAATGACCAGCGGGCCGAGCGACGTCACCAGCAGGGTGTAGCCGTCGGGCGCGGATCGCTTGACCGCGGTCGCGCCGATGGTGCCGGTGGCGCCGGGCTTGTTGTCGACAATAACTGTCTTGCCACCGAATCTTTCCATGAGTTTAGGCGCGATGGAGCGCGCCACCGAGTCGGTCGACCCTCCCGCCGGGAACGGCACGACCAGCGTAATGGTCTTTTCGGGCCAAGTCTGGGCCTGGACACAGAATGACGTGGAAAGACCGATGATCAGGATGGAAAGCAGCTTTTTCATGGGGGAATGTCTCCTTGTATCCAGCGCAAAGGGCGCCGATTTGACGAATTCATGACTCAACAAGGGCATTAGAATACTAATATATTAGTATGTCAATGGGGAAAATGTCTATAATCCTTCATCGAATGGCAGAGACCTCTGCTCACGCGACCGTTTGACGGGCTCACCTGATGAAGACAAACGACCTGCCCCATCCCTTGCGACTCGACCGCTCGCGCCATGCCGCGCCGCAGGTATTTGAACGGCTGCGCGAGATGATCCTGTCGCTCGAACTCGTCCCCGGTGCGGTGTTGTCACGAGCCGAGTTGGCCGGCAAATTCGGCATCAGCCAGACGCCGGTCCGCGATGCGCTGATGCGCCTCGGCGAAGAAGGCCTGGTCGACATTTTTCCGCAGCACGCGACCGTGGTCAGCAAGATCAACCTCGCGTCGGCGCGCCAGGCGCATTTTCTGCGCCGTTCTGTCGAACTGGAAGTGGTGCGCGAACTCGCGGCGAACGGGGGTGCGGACGCCGTGCTGATCGCCGCCCTGCGCGCGGCGATCAGTCAGCAGCGCGCGCTGCGCGATGCCCGCGACTACCGCGAATTTTCCAGCGCGGACCAGGCATTTCATCGCCAGATGTACGTGGCCGCCGGTGTCCCCGACGTATGGGACCTGGTGCGGCGCATGAGCGGGCACATCGACCGTTTGCGACGCCTGCACCTGCCGGTGGAAGGTAAGGCGGATGCGATCGTCCGCGACCACACCGAGATTGTCGATGCCATCGAAGGCCACGACCCCGATGCGGCCGAGGCGGCCCTGCGCAAACACCTCTCCGGCACGCTCAAGGAGGTCGATCAAATCTGCGCGCGCCATCCGCAATACGTCACCGCAACGTGAAGGAAGCGTGGTTTCGATTTCTATTTCATTGAAGCGGTAAGTATTGTCATTCCCGCGAACAACCACAAGAGTTGCGCCGAGCAGGAATGACAGGAATTAATATCGCAACGAACGGGAATTGGAATCACGACAGCAGATTTCCCAGCACGAAGACGCCGGTGCCGAGCATCCAAATGACGTGATGGATTTTTTTCCACACCGCGACCGGTACCGAACTGAACCGGCCGATGTCATTGCGATGCATCCAGTCGATGCCGCCCCCATAGACCATGCTGAAACAGAGTCCGGAAAGCAACAGCCAATACGGCAGCAGTTCGATGAACGCGTTCACGCCCGGCGATGCTCCCCGAGCGTCACAATCTTCATCGTGTTGGTGCCGCCGGACTGGCCGATCGGCTCGCCCATGGTGAGCACGACGATGTCGCCGACCGCCGCGACGCCGTTGTCGAGCAGGACTTTTTCGGCTGCAATCATCAGCTTTTCACGGTCGTGACCTTCATAGGCGAGGGTAAACGGCCTGACATCGCGCATCAGGGCGGTCTTGGTCAGCGTACCGGCTTCCGGCGTCAGCGCGTAGATCGGCACGCCCAGATTGAGGCGCGACATCCACAGCGCGGTCGAGCCCGATTGCGTGAGCGAGGCGATGCATTTCACATTCAGGTGATGCGCGGTAAACAGCGCCGCCATGGCGATCGACTGGTCGACGCGCGTGAATACGCGGTCCAGGAATTCGCGATCGAGCTTGACGTCCGCGCTCTTCTCGGCCTCGACGCATATGCGCGCCATCGCTTCCACGGTCTCGACGGGGAACATGCCCGAGGCCGATTCCGCCGAAAGCATCACGGCATCGGTGCCGTCCCAGACGGCGTTCGCGACATCCGACGCTTCG
>JBDTSU010000120.1:0-10004 GCA_039930965.1 Betaproteobacteria bacterium | reverse complement strand
CGCGCAAGGAAGAGGCGCAGGGCGTCAGTCGTGAAGACGCGCTGATGCACGCCGGACGGGTGCGCCTGCGGCCAATCCTGATGACGACTTTCGCGCTGATCGCGGGCATGATGCCGGTCGCCATCGGCCTGGGTGAAGGCGGCGAATTCTACCGGCCGATGGCGGTTGCCATCATTGGCGGCACGATTACCTCCACGCTGCTCACGTTGTTGATGGTGCCGACGTTCTACGACAGCATCGAGATTTCGCGCGATCGCGCCATTGCGAAGTTCCACTTGCGTGAAGCTGCGTGGAGCCGGACCCGGTTCAATTCGCTGTTTGCCTTTGTCGCGACGCTGATCGAGGCATTCCTGACGATCTTCCTGGTGCGGTTTGTGTATCGCCTGGTGACGCGGTCTTATGCCTCGGTGAAGCATCGCCCGGGCCGTGGCGGGAAAGCGACGGCAAAGCCTGTGGTGATGGTGCAGGGCGATTGAAGGCGGGAAGGTCTTTCCCAGGCCGCAAGCCCTGATCGGCATCGCCACGGCCGTATTGTGGGTCAAAACCCAGCGGTCGCGGTGGCCGCCCGGTCGTTGCGGGCCGATACAACCTGTCGCAACGTGTGGCGCGGGTGGTTTTATGATGGGTGTTTTCCATCGGGCCGGAGTATCCCGGGGCCAGCCATGAACAAGTATTTCACGGGCACCTTGCTCTTCGCCATCGCCGGCCTCGCCGGTTGCGCCAGCACGGCGGAAACCGATGCTTACCGAAAATCCCGTGCCACACCGGCGGCTGGCCAGGAAACGCTGGTGGGCAGCCGGCTGGTCAAGCCAACCACCGAACGGATCGTCAAAGCCGTGGGCAACAATGAATACAACCAGGAAAACCAACACCGGGGAATCGCGAACGAAGTGGGCGCGAAAGCCAACTAGTGTCGCGACTTACCAATTTCGATACATGATGAAAGCGATGGATTTTTTCGCATGGCAAGGCGCGAGGAGGCGACCCCGGCTTACTGCCTGCCGGGGCCGGCTACGCGGGGTCTACCGCAACGACGAGCAACGCCGCCATGCGGAAAAAGACGCGGTTTCATGTATCGAAATTGGTAAGTCGCGACACTAACTGCCTGTAGCAGGCAACTCAATCGCGCATATCGCCTATCGGGTGGGTCGTGCACGGGGTGGCTGCCGCGATGCAACGATCCGGCGCAATTCGTGTCAGTTTGTGACCGTTCCTTGCCGGGTCCACTTCAAAGGCGTAAGTTTGAATTTGCGACGCTTTTTGCTGCGGAAGGAGCCACCATGAAGAGAGCTATGTTGTGCGGCGCCGGTTTGCTGTTCCTGTGTGGATGCGCCATGAACCCTGCCAATGTCGAATCCGCCAACGACAACATCGACTATGCGAAGGTCCAGGCCATCAACAATGCCGCCTGGGCACGCGGCGCGATAGTCCACTGGCGCGTGTACCCGACAAAGGATGACAAGAAGTCCTGATCGCATGAAGTTGTGGCCGGCGCCATCGGCCTCTCATGCCGTTGTCATGAAGGTTTGACCAAACCAGGATGCGAATGAACACCAGAACGACCGCGGCACGGGCTGTTTGCATCCTGACCATCCTGTTCGTCAGCGGCTGTGGCGCCGGCAACGGTCACGGCGATGCCGCGCCGGCGCTGACCGGCGACCCGGGCGCATCACCGGCAACGGCGGACATCAGCCTGCTGTTCATGGGCAACAGTCACACGTCCGTCAACGACCTGCCATCGATGGTGGCGGCGATGGTGCGCGCCGGCAGGCCGGCCCGAACTGTGGCGGCGGTGGTGGCGCCGGGCTGGATGTTCCTCGAGGATCGCGTCGGCGATGTCCCCACGCTCAATCTGCTGCGCAGCCAGAACTGGAGTTTTGTTATATTGCAGGCGCAGAAATACAGCAGCAGCGGCCAGTTCACCTACTCCACCGTGGAGGCCGAAGAACTGGTTCGTTTGTCGCGGCGGCAAAACGCCGTGCCGGTGTTGTTTCCCGAATGGCCACGCAAGAACATTCCCGAAACGCAGCGCATCTACGATTTGCACGTGTCGATTGCGCGCAAGGAGCCTGCCTGCGTGGCGCCCATTCCGCAGGCCTGGGACCTGGCGATGGCACGCCATCCGGATTTGATACTGCATGATGCGGACGGCAATCACTCCGCGCCCGCCGGGGCATTTCTGACGGCGCTGGTCCTTTATGCCACCATCACCGGCCTGTCGCCGGCGGACCTGCCGACGTTGTCCCAACCCAGCGTCGATGCCCCTATACAATTGCAGCTTCGCGGCATTGCCACGGAGACGGTGCAAACAATCGCGCCGCGCCTGTGGTGCCCGGGCGACCGCGTGGCGGCTGAAGGCGTTTCCCTGCGCTGAGGGCGAGGCAAGATTGCTTCCTGCGGGTTGGCGCGTTGCACGCCCCTGACGGGAAGTTCAACAGCGTGAGGCCGCCGGGGCAATGAGGATGGGATGAATACCTGGATCGCACTTTTTCGCGGCATTAACGTGGGCGGCAACCGGCTGCTGCCCATGAAGGAGTTGGCCGCCCTTATCGAAACGCTAGGGGTCACGCAAGTGCGGACCTATATCCAGAGCGGCAACGTCATTTTTTGTGGAGGCGGCGCAAATGCGGCGTCCCTTTCGAATCGAATCGAGGCCGCCGTGGGGCGGCAGTTCGGCTTCACCCCGCAGGTGCTGCTGCTCACGCTGAAGGAGTTTGAGCGTGCCGTGGGCGCAAACCCGTTTCCACAAGCGGCACACGCGCCAAATACGCTGCACCTTGCTTTTCTCGCGCAACGGCCGGCGCGCCCGGACATTGCCGGCCTGAACGCGACCCGAAGCGGCGAAGAACAATTCCTGCTGGACGGCAAAGTGTTCTACCTTTACGCGCCTGCGGGCATCGGTAAGTCGAAACTGGCCGCACGCTTCGAAAGGCTGCTGGGCGTGCCCGCCACCGCGCGCAACGGAAACACCGTCCTGAAAATACTCGAATTGGCGAAGCAGCCAGCGGTTTGAAATCGTCACTCGCCGGTCGCGATGTCTCAGCCGGCTGCCAATATCTCGTTCAGCGGTAAATAAGCCAGTCCTTGCGCAAGCGCCACCGGTTCGCACGTGACCTTGCCGTCCGCGACATTGAGGCCCGCGCCCAGATGCTTGTCATCCTTCAGTGCCTGCCGCCAGCCCTTGTCGGCCACCGCCAGCGTGAAGGGCAGCGTGACATTGTTGAGCGCGAAGGTCGACGTGCGCGCCACGGCGCCCGGCATGTTGGTCACGCAATAGTGCACCACGCCATGCTCGACATACGTAGGACTGGAGTGTGTGGTCGGTCGCGAGGTTTCCGCGCAGCCGCCCTGGTCGATGGAAATGTCGACGATCACGCTGCCGGCCTTCATGCTCTTGACGATTTCGCGGGTGATGAGCTTGGGGGCCGCCGCGCCCGGCACCAGCACGGTGCCGATCAGCAGGTCGGCGCGGCGCGCGTAATGGGCGATGTTGGCAGAGCTTGAAAAAACGGTGCGCACCCGCCCGCCGAATTCTACCGCCACCCGCTTCAAAACGTCGGCGCTGCGATCCAGCACCGTGACATCGGCGCCCATGCCGTGGGCAATGATGGCGGCGTGCGTACCCGATACGCCACCCCCCAGGATCACCACGTCCGCCGGCGCCACGCCCGGCACGCCGCCGAGCAGGATGCCGCGACCGCCGGACGGCGCTTCGAGGGCGTGCGCGCCGACCTGCGGAGCCAGTCGCCCGGCCACCTCCGACATTGGTGTCAGCAGCGGCAGGGCACCGCGCGGCGAGGTCACGGTCTCATAGGCGATGCAGATCGCGCCGGAGGCGATGAGGTCTTGAGTTTGTTCGGCGTCGGGGGCCAGGTGAAGATAAGTGAACAGCACCTGCCCGCGGCGCAGGCGCTTGCGCTCGACCGCCAGCGGTTCCTTGACCTTGACGATCAACTCGGCGCGGGCAAAGACCGCTTCGGCGGTCGCCACCATTTCGGCCCCGGCGGCGCGGTATTCCTCATCGGTAATACCAGCGCCGATTCCCGCACCCGCCTCGACCAGCACCTGATGGCCGCGCGCGACCAGTTCGTGCACCGAACCCGGCACCAATCCGACGCGGCGTTCGTTGTCTTTGATTTCTTTTGGTGTGCCGACAATCATGCAAATCTCCCCGGGTGTTTGCTACTATTCGACGCCGCCAATGCCCATCGATGCAGCAGTGGAATCAGCGGCACAGATCATGCACCGCCGCGCCGGTTGAGCTGAAAATGCCCGGCTCACCGCGCCAGCGCTTGAGTGTTGCGGTCAGTGCGGCTTGCCTATTGTGGCGAGAGCCTGTCCTTGAGCACGGACACGATGTCCTTGAGCGGCACCACGGTGGCCTTCTCGTCGCGCCGATGCTGATACTCAACGTTGCCATCCTTGAGTCCGCGATCGCCAATCGTTATGCGATGGGGGACGCCAATCAATTCCCAGTCCGCGAACATGACGCCGGGCCGCTCACCACGGTTGTCCAGTACGACATCCACCTTGGCCGCGAGCAGCTCGGCGTAGAGGTTCTCCGCCGCGGCTTTGACTGATTCATTGCGGTCATAGCCCAGCGGGCAAATCACCACTGAGAAGGGGGAAATGGCGTCTGGCCAGATAATGCCCTTGTCATCGTGATTCTGTTCGATGGCCGCGCCCAGCAGGCGGGTGACACCGATGCCGTAGCAGCCCATGATCATTTGCTGGTTCTTGCCGGTTTCATCGGTGAACAGCAGTTTCATCGATGCCGGGTAGGGCAGGCCGCTGAAGATGTGGCCGACTTCAATACCGCGTTGCAGTGCCAGCACGCCTTTTCCATCGGGAGAAGGGTCACCGGCGACCACATTGCGAATATCCGCAACCTGTATCGGTTCCGGCAGATCGCGTTCCCAGTTCATGCCGGTAAAATGGAAATCGACCTCATTGGCACCGGACACGAAGTCGCTCATGTTGGCAACCGTCCGGTCGACCACCAGGTTGACCGGCTTCTTCAGGCCAATCGGGCCGAGATAACCAGGCGGACAGCCGAAGTGATCGACGATTTCCGCCTCGGTGGCGAAACGGAAGCCGGAGGTCAGTCCATCGACCTTGCCGGCCTTGATTTCATTGAGTTCATGATCGCCGCGGATCAGCAGGAGCCAGATCTGAACCTGGGTGATTTGGCCGGCATCGTCGGTGGTTTCGGTGGCCAGTACGATCGATTTGACGGTAGTTGCAAGCGGAATGCCCAATAATGCCGCGACTTCCTCGCATTTAGCCTTGCCAGGTGTGGGCATTTTGACCAGGGCTTGGCCGGCGGTGGCGCGCGCCGGGATGAGTGGCATGGCCTCGGCCAATTCGATGTTGGCCGCATAGTCGGATGTCGGGCAAAAGGCGATGGCGTCTTCACCGGTGTCGGCGATCACCTGGAATTCGTGGCTCGCATTGCCGCCGATGTTGCCCGTGTCGGCGCGAACCGCCCGAAACGTGAGCCCCATGCGCGAAAAGATGCGCTCGTAGGCCCGGTACATGGCCTCATAGCTCTGCTTCGCCCCCGCTTCGTCCTTATCGAATGAGTAGGCATCCTTCATGGTGAATTCGCGCCCGCGCATGACCCCAAAGCGCGGCCTGCGTTCGTCGCGGAACTTGGTCTGTATATGATAAAAATTGATCGGCAGCTGCTTGTAGCTCTTCAACTCGTTGCGCGCAATGTCAGCAATCACTTCCTCGGAAGTGGGCTGTGCAATGAAATCCCGTCCGTGCCGGTCTTTGAAACGCAGCAGTTCAGGGCCGTATTCCAGCCAGCGGCCGGATTCCTGCCAGAGTTCGCCGGGCTGGATCACCGGCATCAGCAATTCCACCGCGCCGGCGGCGTTCATCTCCTCGCGGATGATGTTTTCTATCTTCCGGATTGATCGAAGCACCATTGGCATGTAGGTGTAGATGCCGGCTGCGAGCTTTTTGATCATGCCGGCCCGCAGCATCAGTTTTTGCGATACCACGTCCGCGTCAGCGGGGGCTTCGCGCAGCGTCGACAAGTAGAAATTTGATAAACGCATGATTTATTGTGACTTTTAGTTTGTTTGCGGAGCAGCAAAAGCAGGCATTTTACACGCCGCTGGAACTCTTGACCCTAGTCACCTATCTCAAATTGTGAAAGAATTACTTTAACTATAGATTTGGAAGGGCACGGCCATGATTGACCGAGATGGTTATCGCCCGAACGTCGCTATCGTCCTTTGCAACGCAAAGAATGAGGTGTTTTGGGGAAAGCGCATCAAGGAACACGCGTGGCAGTTTCCGCAAGGTGGCATCAAGTTGGGTGAAAGTCCCGAAGACGCCATGTTCAGGGAACTGGAAGAAGAAACCGGGTTGCGTCGCGAACACGTCCGAATTCTAGGCAGGACCAAGAGCTGGCTGCATTACAGTGTGCCGACGCACTGGGTGAAACGCGAGTGGCGGGGAACATACAAGGGCCAAAAGCAGATCTGGTATCTGTTGAAGCTGGTCGGCCGCGATCACGATATACGCCTGCGCGCAAGTTCCCATCCGGAATTCGACGCCTGGCGCTGGCACGACTATTGGGTGCCGCTGGACACGGTGATCGAGTTCAAACGCGACGTCTATAAGCAGGCATTGCACCAGTTGGTGAGATTCCTGGAGCCCGTGCCGCGCCATGGTGCCCAGGGACACCGGAATAACCGGCAGCGCGCGCTCGAGCCGGATTTGCATGTTGAACAACTCACGCTATCGGTGGACCTGCTGCACGTCAGTTCGCAGGGAGCCGAATCCGATTAGAGGGCGAGCCGGGACTTCCCGGTTAGCGGCACTCTCCGGTACTAGAGCAGCACCAGATTGTCGCGGTGAATCAGTTCCGGCTCGGCGATGTAGCCGAGCAGGGTTTCGATCTCCGACGTGGGTTTGCCCGCAAGCTTCTGCGCTTCCGCGGAGGAATAATTGACGAGGCCGCGGGCGATTTCGCGCCCGCCGGCGGCCACGCAACTGACGACTTCGCCACGATCGAAGGCTCCGTCGACGCGGGTGACACCCACCGGCAACAAACTCTTGCCTCCCTGGACAAGCGCGCGTTCGGCACCCGCGTCTAGGTGCAGCTTGCCACTGGTTTTGACATGTCCGGCCAGCCAGGTCTTGCGGGCCTGCAGTCCGGACGTGTCCGAAATCAGGCGTGTGCCGATGGCCTCACCTTGTTGCAGGCGCAACAGCACGTCCGGTTCGCGGCCATATGCGATAACGGTATGGCTGCCCGACAGCGCCGCTTTCTTGGCGGCCATCACTTTGGTCAGCATGCCGCCACGGCCGAGCGCCGACCCGCTGCCACCCGCCATCGCTTCCAATGCCGGGTCGGCCGCCTTGGCCTCCCTGAGCAAGACGGCGTTGGGGTCGCGACGCGGATCCGCGCTGAACAGACCTTGTTGATCGGTGAGGATCACCAGATGATCGGCGTCGATCAGGTTCACCACCAGGGCGCCCAGCGTATCGTTGTCGCCGAACTTGATTTCGTCGGTGACGACGGTGTCGTTTTCATTGATGACCGGCACGACACCCAGTGCCAGCAGCGTGGTCAGGGTGGTGCGCGCGTTGAGATAACGCTTGCGATCGGCGAGATCGTCGTGCGTCAACAAAATCTGGGCAGTCGCCACGTTGTGTTCGCGGAACGCGGATTCGTAAACCTGCACCAGGCCCATCTGGCCCACGGCGGCCGCGGCCTGGAGTTGGTTTACCTCGTGCGGGCGGGATTTCCAGCCCAATCGCTGCATGCCCTCGGCGATGGCGCCCGAGGACACCAGTACCACCTCGATCCCGCGCGCGCGCAGCTTGGTGATTTGAGCGACCCACAGTTTGATCAATGTATGGTCGACGCCCACGCCGTCATTGGTGATGAGGGCCGAACCGATCTTGACGACGATACGTTTCGCGTCACGCATGTCGCTCAGGGGCGGCGTCAACCGCGCCCGCCGCTGCCACCGCGGCCGCGGCACGTGCGGCCACCAGGTGATCCATGATGGCAAAGGTCAACTCCCGGCAACCATCGGCCTTCATCGCC
This sequence comes from Betaproteobacteria bacterium, assembly GCA_039930965.1. Lineage (GTDB taxonomy): Bacteria > Pseudomonadota > Gammaproteobacteria > Burkholderiales > Usitatibacteraceae > UKL13-2. Next base: position 1,933 of record JBDTSU010000120.1, on the reverse strand, counting down.
GAAATGGCGAAATACGGCCCTTTCCATTTGAGACCCTTGATGATCGCCTTGACCCGTTTCCCGGCCTCGGCGGGTTCGAGCAGATCGATCTTGTTGAGCACCAGCCAGCGCGGCTTGTCAAACAGCGACTGGTCGTACTTCTTCAATTCGCCGGCGAGCGCCTTTGCCTCTTTCACCGGGTTGGCGTCGGGATCAAAAGGCGCGAGATCGACAAGGTGCAACAACAGATTAGTGCGCTGCAGATGTTTCAGAAACTGATGTCCCAGGCCGGCGCCTTCCGCGGCACCCTCGATCAGTCCCGGCACATCGGCAATCACAAAGCTGCGATTGTCGCTGACGCGGACGACGCCGAGATTGGGATGCAGCGTGGTAAAGGGATAATCGGCAACTTTGGGCCGCGCGGCCGATACCGATCGGATGAAAGTCGACTTGCCGGCATTCGGCATACCCAGCAGGCCGACATCGGCCAGCACTTTCAATTCGAAATGAATGTCTTTTGATTCACCGGCTTCACCTGGGGTGAATTGACGCGGGGCGCGATTGGTCGAACTCTTGAAATGCAGGTTGCCCATTCCGCCGCGGCCGCCCTGCGCAATCAGTACCTGCTCACCGTCGTGGGTCAGGTCGGCAATCTGGCGATCTGCCGTCAGGTCCTTGATGATGGTGCCGACCGGGACGCGCAGGAAAACATCGTCGGCACCGCGGCCATTACAGCCCGCTCCGCGGCCGCCATCACCGTTCTTGGCGCGGAAGATGCGCGCAAACCGGTAGTCGACCAGCGTATTGATGTCCTTGTCCGCAACGACGAAGATATTGCCGCCGCGTCCACCGTCGCCGCCGTCCGGGCCGCCTTTGGGAATATGTTTTTCGCGACGCATTGACGCGGAGCCGTTCCCGCCTTTGCCGGCGTGGACTTCGATGCGTGCTTCGTCGATGAATTTCATGGGTCGATTCTAATTTTTGGGGGAAAACAAAAAGGCCCCGAAGATCACTCTCCGGGGCCTTTTATTGCCGAGGCCTTGAAGCCTAGGCTGCCTGGATACTGACGGTGCGGACTTTTTTCGCGCCCTTGACCGCAAACTGGACTTTGCCATCCTTGAGTGCGAACAGGGTGTGATCCTTGCCCATGCCGACGTTGTCACCGGCGTGGAACTGGGTGCCGCGCTGGCGAACGATGATGGATCCTGCCGGAATCAGTTCGCCGCCAAACGCTTTTACGCCAAGGCGCTTCGATTCCGAGTCGCGGCCGTTTCTCGAACTGCCGCCTGCTTTTTTATGTGCCATGAGTTATCTCCTTATGCCGTTATTTCACCGATTTGAATCTCGGTGTAATTCTGGCGATGGCCCTGACGCTTCTGGTAATGCTTGCGACGGCGCATTTTGAAAATCGTCACTTTGTCGTGACGGCCCTGGGAGACAACGGTAGCGTTGACAAGCGCACCGGCCACGAGGGGTTTGCCGATGGTGACAGCGTCGCCGCTACCTACCATCAACACCTGATCGAGGACGATCTGCGAGCCCACGTCTGCCGGTATCTGTTCTACTTTAATTTTTTCGCCGGCCTGGACGCGATACTGCTTCCCGCCGGTTTTTATGACCGCATACATGGTTGAACTCCAATAATTATCGAATGATTCCGTCGAGTTCCGACAGAACCCGTTATGATACGGGCTTTTCCGGCGCCAGTCAAACCCGAACCTGCGTTTTCTCCAGTTTAAACAGGGGCTTGCTCTGCAATCCGGCTTGGAACAATTGACGTTGCAATGACCCCCCCTGTAAATCCGCTCAGTCTCGACAATATTCGCGCCGTTATCGCTGAAGACCTGATGGCGGTTGACAGTGTCATTCGACACCGGCTTGCCTCGGATGTGGTCCTGATCAACCAGATTTCACATTACATCATCGATTCCGGCGGCAAGCGACTGCGCCCGGC
>JBDTSU010000119.1:0-10032 GCA_039930965.1 Betaproteobacteria bacterium | reverse complement strand
GATGGCACCGGTGAAATCCAGCTGAACACTGTCCACCCGCGCCAGATCATTCGGCACGACGGTGAAGCGCGCCTTCCAATTGCTGCCGACCTGGTCCAGCGTGCCGTCGATCTTCGGCGCGTAATAGCCTTCACTTGCCAGCAGCGTGCCGATCTCACCTCGCGCCGCGTCGACCAGCCGTTTCAGCTGCTCGGCGTCGACACGCTCGTTGCCACGCCATTTTTGCAGCGCCAGGTTTTCCAGTAGAAACAGTCGAATGCCCTCCGGGGCGTCGATCTCGACCTCGTAATCGACGGCAGTCGACGGGCCAGTCGCGGGCAGCGTGGCTGCATCCTGCGCGATCACGGCCGACGGCAGGCTGCACGCGGCAACCAGCACACACAACAACAGGCGGGCGGAAAACGGACTCACGATGCGCTGCAAAGTACGAAGGGGATGGGGATCAGGGACAGCCGTCATTCTACGGGCTGGCGCCGGTGCTTCTCAAAAAAGGGCCGTGCCCTCAGACCGAGGCGCCCAGCAACCTCGCCTGCAGCGCTTCGCTCAGGCGCGCCTGGGTAACCAGCCGCGACAGCTGCGAATTGCTGCGCGCCAGCGATTGCAACAGGTTGCGATGGATCGCGTGCTGGGTCTTTACCTCGGCGCCCGACGTGCCGTTGTACAGCGCCATGAATTGCGTCGACGGGAACTCCAGCAGCGTCGCGTTCTCCCGGGCGCGCGCGCTGGCGCCGTGCGCCGCGCCGCGCAACACGCTGAGGTAGCCGACCAGCGATCCCGGGCCCAATAGCGCCATGCGCCGTTCATGTCCGTTGATGTGCGCATTGGCCTCGACTGCGCCGCGCACCACCAGGAAGCAGGCGTTCGCCGGCTGGCCGGCCAGAAACAGCCACTGTCCGCGCGCCAGCTCGATCACCTGCGCGGACGCCGCGACGGTATCGATTTCGTCGGGCGAAAAGCCCGCGAAGAACGGCAGGATCGGCAGAAACAAACCATGGTCGAATCCGCCGCGCCGCTGTCGCGCCACATCTGCCAGCGGATCGCCGGCGAACGGCGTGGCCACCGCCGGCCGGTCCTCCGCGGCGGGATGCTTGCGCAACTCCGCGTTGAGCGCGCCCAGGCGTTCGACCAGCCCTAGCGTGATGTTGCGCTGAATCGCCAGCGCCGAGGGATTGCGCCCGGCGGTCAACGCGCGAAACGGTTCGCGTTCGATGAACCAGCCATCCACGTGTTCGGTCGCCACCACGCTGGCGCTGCAAAAACCGTGCTCGAGCAACGCCATTTCGCCGAACATGCTGCCGGCGCCCAGCTCCGCCACCATCTTTTCGCCGCCGCCCGGCAATGACACACGGGCTTCGACCTTGCCTTCACGCAGCACATATGCGCCGCGCGATTCTTCGCCCTGCCTCACCAGCCGGCTGCCGGCGCTGAATGACACCGGTTCCGCCAACGCCAGCAATTGCGCCGCCGCAACTTCATCCAGGCCACGGCAAATGGCCGTGGTGCGGAAAGCGTCGAGTACGTTGTTCGCGTTCATGGCAAGATGGCATCCATCGTTAGTAAAAGAGTTTACACGGCTGTAATACCCGCCGCGATCCATTCCCTCACCATGTGCCGCGCACTCCTTTACCTGGGCCAGCCCGTACTGCTGGACAACCTGCTCTATCAGCCCGATTCGGCGCTGGTGCGGCAGAGCTACATGCCGAAAATGCTGCACATGCTGAACCTGGCCGGCTTCGGCCTTCGCGCATGGGACCCGCACTCGCATGCGCCGGATGCGCCCTTCAGCTATGGCTCGTCGTCGCTGCCGGTATTCGATCGCAATCTCAAGAACCTCGCCGAAAAAGTCCGCGCTACCTGCGTGCTGGGACATGTGCGCGGTGTCGCCTACAGTACCACGGTGGACATTTCGTTGCAAAACGTCCATCCCTTCCAGTTCCCGGGCGTGCCGCTGACGATGGCGCACAACGGCGATCTCGCGCGCATGTCGGAGATGAAGCCGCTGCTGGCCAGGCGCGTAAACCCCAAATACCTGCCGCACATTCGCGGCACCACTGACAGCGAATGGATTTACGCGCTGATTGTCTCGGCATTGGCGGATCCGAATCGCCGGCCGTCCCGCGACGAGCTGCTGGGCGCCATCGAAAAGTCGCTGACCATCATCCGCGTCGCCCGTGCTCAGCTGGGCATCGCGGTATCTTCATCGGTCAACCTGTTCATGACCGACGGCACGCAACTCGCCGCCGTACGTTATTGCTTCGACTTCGGCTGCTACGCCACCGACGACCCGGCGCGGGTGCACGAGGCCAATCTCAATTTCCTCTCGCTCTGGTACACGCTCGGCCGCGACTACGGCATGAACGACGGACCCAATGGCCCGGAATGGCGCATGACCGGCGGGGCAGAGAATGCCAACTCGATCATCGTTGCCTCCGAGCCGCTGACCAACGACACGTCCACTTGGGTGGAAGTGCCTGAGTACTCGGCGTTGCATGCGGAGCTCACGGGTGGGACGCCAGCGGTAATGGTGCGATACCTCGACTGACCTTGTAAGTTGCGCTGCCCGCCGCATTCCACCGGGACTTCCGATGGTCGTCGGTTCAGCCGTTTTGCTGGCGTCTGGCATGCCGGGCATTTTTCCCAGCCTCCAGCACTGGCGCTCCTTCCAGCCAGAAAGTGGCTGAAGAACCGCGAATTTGCTGGGTCTGCAATTGGCCCAGGCTTTGTCGAATATTCGGTATTCCGCGAATTGACGGTGGAGTAACCTTTTCCGCATGACATCCTGCCGGCGAGAAGAAAAATGGAAACGGATATGCAAAAAAAGTATTGGGCATTCCTGAGCTACAGCCACCAGGACACCCGCGTTTGCGAGTGGTTGCATCTCGCACTGGAGAGTTTCCGCGTCCCGAAACGGCTACTGGGCCGTTCCTCCCGCGACGGCGTCATTCCGGGCCGCCTGTTCCCGATTTTTCGCGACCGTGATGAACTGCCGGGTTCATCGGAACTGGGCAGGAATCTGACCGACGCGCTGGCGGATTCGCGCTACCTGATCGTGGTTTGCTCACCCGCGGCCGCGCGCTCGCGCTGGGTGAACGAGGAAATCCGCCAGTTCAAGGCGATGGGTGGCGAAGGCCGCATCCTGGCGCTGATCGTCGACGGCGAACCGAATGCGGCCGATAAGCCGGACAGTGGTTTGCTGGAGTGTTTTCCCGAAGCCCTCAAGCGCCGCGTCGATGGCGCCGGCAATTTGACGGCGGACCGGGTCGAGCCGATTGCGGCCGACATTCGCAAAGGCCGCGAGAGCAAATCCATCGCGCTGCTGCGCTTGATTGCGGGCCTGCTGGGCATCCCTTTCGACGAATTGCGCCAGCGCGACAGGGAACGCAATCGCCGTAGCTTCGCATTCCGGTTTGCAACATTAGCCACCATCGCCATGCTGGTGGCCGGTGGCGGCATCTGGAAATATCGCCAGAACCGCATGGAACGCCTCGAAGACCTCGGGCGGGAAGCGATGATGCAGGAACAGCCGGTCAATGCTGCCGTTTTCCTGGCGGAAACCTACCGCATGGGCAACGACTCGCGCGACGTCCGCATCATGTTGGAACAGGCCATGCGCAGCGTCGACATGTTGAGCGCGGTCCATGCGGAGGATCAGGATGGCATTGCCCATGCGATGTTCAGCGACGACGGCACGCGCATCATCGCGTCGAGCAAGACGGGAAATGTGTCGATCTGGCGCGCCGACAACGGCAATCGCCTGCTGCGAATCGAAGCCGCCAAAGGCGATACCCGCCGCGCGCTTTTCCTGCCGGATAGCCGCGAAGTGGCGCTGCTCTATGACGACGGCCGCGTTGAAGTCGTCGATGCGAAGCTTGCGACGCCGATTCGGCAAGCGCGGCTGCCATTTGAAATAGCCTCGGCCAAGTTGGGGGTCACCGATGACACTCGCTTTGCGATCGTCGACGAAAAGGCGGGGGCGGAAACAATCATATATGACCTAAGGCTCATGCAGGTCGTCCAGGAGATCACGCCGCCGTGTCGCATTGGCCGCCTGGTCGCCAAGAATCTTTATTGTCTGCGTGAGGGCGCAGGAGGAAACGAGCTGACGATCCATCCTTTGGGTTCAACCGCCACGCCGCGACAACTCCCGGTCACCACCAAAATGCAGGAATTCGCCGTCGACAGTAAAGGCAAGAAAGGGGCGATTGCGCTTGCCAACGACGAGTTACGGGTCATCGACCTGCAAACCGGCAAAACGCTGGCCCAAGCGCGCCATCCCGGCGGACTGAGAAGTGTCAAATTCTCCCCGGACGGTCAAGCCGTCGCTACAACCTCGTGGGCGGGCAGCGTCCTGATCTGGTCGAGTACCTCCGGGCAACTCCTGACCAACATGTCGGCACACGTCGGTCGAGTCAAGGATTTTCACTTTCTGCCGGACAGCAATCGCTTCGTCACTGCCGGCGAAGATGGTTTCCTGAAGATCTGGAATGTGCAGACCGGCGCCGTGCTCAGTACTGCGCACGCCAATCACGGCTTTCTGACCTATACCTCGCTCTCACCCGATGGTAAGCAAATCGCGACATTTTCGATCGCCGATGGAGTCCAGAACCTTGCCGCGGAGAACCTGGATCCCGCTTTGAAGGTATGGAGTCTGGATGAAACCGGCCCCACCGCCAGCTTCGGCAACGGCAATGCCGCAACCTGGACATTCTTTGACGAACGCAAGTCAAAGATTCTGTTCGCAAGCACGGGCTCACCTGGCACCAACTGGGATACGTCGACCGGAAAGAAACTATCGGAAATTCCCGCCTACAGCGGCAGAGGCGAAGTGGTTTTCAGCCGCGACGGCAACGCTGTCGCCACACCGCAGGGCGTGTTCGACGTCGCAACCGGCCGGCAGATGCTGGCCTTTGCGGGGCCCTCCAACACACCGTGTTGCGTGGCTTGGAGCCGTGACGGGAAGCTGGTTGGCAGTGGTAGTGAAAATTCATTCAGAGTCTGGGATGTGGCAAGCGGCGCTCTGGCTCACGAAATGGCAGTGGAAAGCAGTTACCCGAGTGCCGCGTTTTCACCAGACGGCAACAGAGTTGCGGTTATCACACGGCAAGGCGCAATGCTGTTTGATGTCAGGAGTGGTATGCGATTGGCGGAATACCGCGACAAGATCGATTCTGCCTGGGGCGTTGAAGCGACCGCCGACGGCACACGATTTCGCATCGGTACCCGAGACTCCGTGGTGGAGATCGACGCGCTGACCGCCGAAGAACTCGGTCGTGAGCACAATCGGCCGTTCATGGGCGCACTGAGCGTCTGCAATCACCAGTTGAACTTCATGTCGCGCGGCGACAAAAGCATTCTGGTGTCGGATCTGAAAACCGGCCAAACCATTGCAACGCTGTCGGCTCCCGATACGGCGCTCTCCACCTTCGATTGCAACGCCGACGGCGAGCATTATGTGACGGGCGGCCGCTCGGGCTCGGCCATTCTCTGGAATGCAAAGACTTCAAAGCCGCTCATGCGGTTCAGCGGGCATATGCCGGGGCGCATCGAAGTCGGGTTTCTGCCGCTGCCGGGGCAGGTGCTGGTCGGCGGCGCGCGCGACGGCATCGCCACCAAGTGGACGTACGAAGAAGAAGGGCGCCATTTCACGACGATTGCACGGCGCATCGCCTGCCGCGTGCCGCTCGCGCTGGATGGCTACACGCTCAAATCGCGCCAGATCGATCGCGACGCCTGCTTGCGCGAGCGCGCGTGGTAATGCGATCTGCGTTGCGCGAATCCATCTCAATTGTCGAATATTCGGTTTTTTCCCGTCGGCCGTGCCGATAAGCTGCGTTGACTTACCCAAGGAGAACGCAACATGAAAACGCTGCGAAAGACACTCAAATGGCTGGGACTGACCCTCCTCGGCCTGGTCCTGGTGGTCGGCTTGTGTTGGTGGCTGATTCCGGACGAAAAACTGAATCCAGAGGCGGAGAAATTTGTGGCGCAACCGCAAGTACCGCCTAGCAAGAACAACGCGTATTTCATGATCTGGGGCCTGCCTGCCTCGCCCGAACTTGATCCCCACGGGGTCGGGCAAAAGATCGTCGCGGCACACGACCGGCTGTTAGCTGCGCAGAAGAGCCTCAAGAATTTCAAAGCCGATTCGTACCTGGGCGCCAATCCATTGACCTTTCCCAAGGACAGCCAGCGCATCTGCGATGTTGAAAAACAAAACTGCCTGCGGATATATCAGGAAAATCGCGCCGTCGTCGAAAGCGAACTCGAGGCGAAAAAGGTTTTTGTCGAACGCTACCGGAAGATTCGCGGCTACGAAGAATTTAGCCACGCCATGTCTCAGGTAACCGTTGAGTCGCCGGCGCCGTCGTGGCAGCCCATCATGCGAATGAGCGACCTGGTCGACGGCTCGATTGCCTTGCGGATGTTGTCGAAGGGCACGCAGGAAGCGGCGCTGGGCGAGCTCGCGGCCGACATTGGCTCGTGGCGCCGACTGTTGCAGGCCAATGACTGGCTGATCACGCAAATGGTCTCGGTCGCCGTATTGCATCGCAAGTACCGGCTGGCAAGCGAGATCATGAACGCCTATCCGGACGTGGCACGATCGTATCCCGCGCTGATGAAAATCATCACATTACCCATTGCCGTCGGCAATGCGAACATCGTGCCTTCCGTGAAACATGAGGCGCGCAATACCATGCAGCTTTTCTGGGACATGGGCCAGGAAAAGCGTCTGGTCACCACCACGTTAACCAAAGATCGAACGCCGAATGAGTTCATCGAGTCCGCTTTGATACGGCTGTCCTACCAGCCGAACGCAAGCATCAATGCAGCCTATGCCACGTTCAATGAAGTCGTAACGCTTCTTGCCAAGTCGCCGAAGGAAATTGTTGCCGGCCATGAGGCGCTGCTGAAAAGTCAGGCAGACCGGAACGCACTCGGTCCCGGTGTAATCTTCTACAATTTCGTCGGCAGACTTGTGCTTAGTTTTGACTTTCCGGACTACAGCCCGTATGCATTTCGCATGCATGATCTGCTTGGTTTGTCGCGGCTGATCGATCTGCAACGAAGAATCATTGAGGCTAATATTCCCGCGGAAAAGGTTGTCGAATCGCTTCCGGCTTTCGGTGCCGACCTGATGGACCCGTACACCGAAAAGCCGATGCAGTGGGATCCGGCAACCAGGAATCTGTCGTTCACGTTGCACGGCAAGCGCTATGCAAACTTCGGCGTAGTTCAGATTGCGCCGGTGAAATGAGCCGATCGCGCAACATCATTATCGGCATACAGCCACCATGAGCGCCACTCCTCCTGGCGAGAGTGCCGCTGCGAAAATCCGCACCCTGCTGGCCGCCTCGCAGAACCTGGCCGCGGTCGAGCATGCGCGCGCAGCGCTGCACGACCAACCAGACTCGGCCGAGTTGGCATACCTGTACGCCCTCGCCTGCGTGCGTTCCGGCGCGGCCGGCGCGGCTTGGCAAACCATCGTTCACTTGCGCGCGGCAGCGGGATTAAGCAAAGCGCTGCGGGCCGATGTGGAAAGTCTGGCAGGGCGGCTGGCCAAAGACCGATTCCTCGTCAGCCGGGATGAAGGAGATCGCGCCCGCGCGCTGGCCGACGCGATCGATGCCTATCGACAGGCCGACGTCCTTCACCCGAACGTGCATGCGCGGATCAATGCCGCGACGTTGTTGCGCGTATCGGGCGCGGGCGCCGAGGCGAAAGAGCTTGCCTCGTTGATACAGGCGCAACTGAATCCTGGTCGCGATGCCGCCAGTCACTGGGATTGCGCCACCCTCGGCGAGGCGGCACTGCTGGCCGGTGACATGCCGGGGGCGATCGAACACTACCGCGACGCCAATCGCCTCGCCGGCAAGCGTTACGGCGACATTGCGAGCATGCGTCGCCAGCTTTCGTTGCTGGCGGGCGTACTCCCCGAGGCAAACCTTGCGCTCGCGCAAATCCCCGGTCCCACAGTCATCGCGTTTTCGGGCCACATGATCGACACCGACGATCGACCGTCCGCGCGTTTTCCGGCGTCGCTCGAAGTTCCGGTGCGAGATGCCATCGATCGCCGCGTCGCGGGGTCCTGCCCCGCCATCGCCTATACGCAGGCCGCGTGCGGCAGTGACATCCTGTTCTGCGAGATCATGCTCGCGCATGGCCAGGAATTTAATATCGTGTTGCCGTTTGCGCGTGACGACTATGTGGCGCAAAGCGTGCTGCCCGGCGGCGTGTCCTGGGTCGCGCGCTTCGAACGGGTGATGGCGGCCGCCACCTCGGTGACCTTCGCCACTGAGGAGCGTTATCTCGGCGACGATACCCTGTTCGAACACGCATCCCATCTCATTCAGGGCATGGCTTTCCTGCGCGCGAAGGAACTCGCGGTCGATCCTTGCATGCTGGTGGTGGCGGATTCTTTACAAGCCGGCGGTATCGGCGGAACACTGGCGACGCAGTCGGTTTGGGCCGATCAAGCCAGGGCAGTCGAGATCATCGATCTCGCCGATATTCGTGCAAGCCGGCAGCGCACGAGCCAGCGCCCGGTCGATGTTAGCGTGCCGCGGATGCGACCCGCACCGCAAAGGCTCGCCGGCGGCGGGCGCACGATCAAGACGCTGCTATTTGCCGACGTGAAAGGTTTCTCCCGGCTGGCCGAGGAATTTTTCCCGACGTTTTTCACCACTTTTTTGGGCCTGGTGCCGAAGACTTTGCATGAAATTGGCGTTGAGCCCCTTGAAATCAGTTCGCGCGGCGACGGACTATACGCGGTGTTCGCGACCCCTGAAGAGGGCGCGCACTTCGCGCTGTCGTTGTCCGCCGCCATCGGCGCCATCGATTGGGCGTCGATGGGCCTGCCCGCCGACACCCACGTGCGCATCGCCCTGCATGCCGGACCGGTGTTCACCGCGACCGATCCGGTGACCGGCAAACTGGCGCATTACGGCGCCCACGTCACCCGCGCCGCAAGGGTGGAGCCGGTTGTCATCCCGGGCCAGGTATTGGTGACCGAGCCGTTCGCCGCCGTGCTGGCCGCGCGGCCCGGTGGCGAATTCACCTGCGACCTGGTGGGGACGGAGCCGCTGGCGAAGAGCTACGGCGCGGCGCGGCTGTATCGCCTGCGCGAAAAATAGTTCGCTCGGGGCAGAGAAGCCCACTCTATAATCCGGCATCGTCGTCAAATCCCCAATGACGAAACCATGCCAGATCGCTCTCCCGCAAACGTCAGTTTCGAGGCCATCCGCGAATCGCTGCTGCGCGAAGTCGCTGAACAGGGGCGCATCGCCACCTTTCCCAGGAACGCTACTCTTATTCGCGAAGGCGAGCGGGGCGATACGCTGTTTGTCATCCTCTCAGGCAAGGTCAAGGTGTTCTCCTGCAATCGCGAGGGCAAGGAAGTCATGCTCGATATTCATGGGCCCGGTGAAACCATCGGTGAAATGGCGCTCGATGAAGGTGTCCGCTCCGCTTCGGTCATCGCCATTGAGCCGACCACCTGCTCACTGATTTCGCGCGACATGATGCGCCGCTATATCACCGCCAACCCGGATTTCGCTCTGCAACTTATCGGCAGGCTGATTCGCCGCACGCGAATCGCGGTCGAGAATGTGAAGCGCCTTGCGTTGCTCGATGTCTACGGGCGTGTCACCGCCCTCATTACCAGTCTCACGCCGGATGGAGTTGCCGGGCCCGGGACGGGAACCTTGACCGAACGGCTCTCGCAGCAGGAAATCGCCGAACGCGTCGGCGCCTCGCGCGATATGGTCAGCCGAATTCTCCAGGACCTTGCGGCAAACGGATACATTGCCATCCGCTCGCGTCGCATCGACGTACTGAATCGGATTCCACCGGCCTGAATATGTTTTGCGTGCCTGGGCAACCTTGCGGGTCGCGCGGCGCACTGCAGCGGACAGCCGTTTCGCTGGCGCCGCGCATGCCGGAACAATTCCCGGCTCAATCTCCAGCGCTGGCGGGCCTTTCCAGCCGTTTTTGCTCCACAGGTCGCACCAGTGCTTGTGTTTGATTCGATGCCGG
>JBDTSU010000118.1:0-10041 GCA_039930965.1 Betaproteobacteria bacterium | reverse complement strand
CCGCCGGCCGGGTCAGCACGATGCGCTTGACCAGATCGCGTTCGAACGCGTCAACGGCGCAGGCGACGGCCAGATAGGTCTTGCCGGTGCCGGCGGGCCCCACGCCGAAGGCAATGTCGTGGGTCTGTATCTGCTTGATATATTGCGCCTGGCGATCGGTGCGCGCCCGAAGGTCGGCACGGCGCGTATGCAGGGCGATTTCGTCGTCGGGCTGGCTGACGGCCGCCTTCGTCGACTTTGCCTCTCGCGCGTGACTCATTTCAACGATGCCGAGCTGGATTTCCTCTACCGACAGGTCATTGTGTGCCCTCGCGTAAAAGCGATTGAGCACCTTGGCGGCAAGGTCGATCCGTTCCCGTTCGCCGGTCAGCGAAAATTTCGCGCCACGCCGCGCGACCGTCACGTCCAGCGCCGCTTCAATCTGGCGGATATTTGCGTCCATCGAACCGCACAACGACGCCAGGCGCGGGTTATCGACCGGCGTGAACGAAAACTCCAGCATGGGCGCCTTCTTCATGGCATCACGCTGCAACGGACTCATTGGTGACGATTTCCCCGCGCAGGGTGTAATGACTCACGCCGGCAATCGTCACGTCGACAAACTGGCCGACCAGCCGCGCCGCGCTCCGCCCGCCGACGGGAAAGTTCACCACGCGATTGTTATCGGTGCGCCCCATCAGTTCATTCGCGTCCTTGCGGGAAACGCCCTCCACCAGGACGCGCTGGGTGGTGTTGACCATGGCATTCGAGATCGCGTGCAACTGACTGTCCAGCACTTGCTGTAACCGCTGCAGGCGCTTCAGCTTGACGGCGTAGGGGGTATCGTCGTGCAGGCTCGCCGCCGGCGTTCCCGGGCGGCGCGAATAGATGAAAGAAAAACTGCCGTCGAACCGGATATCTTCAATCAACGCTAACGTGCGTTCAAAATCATCCTCGGTTTCACCGGGAAAGCCGACAATGAAATCACTCGAAATGGAAATGTCCGGCCGCACCGCGCGCAGGCGGCGGACAATCGAGCGGTATTCCATCGCCGTGTAATTGCGCTTCATCGCCGCCAGCACCCGGTCCGAGCCGGACTGGACCGGCAGGTGCAACTGGGAAACCAGCTTGGGCAGCCTGCCATACGCATCGATCAGCCGCTGCGTGAACTCCAGTGGATGCGAGGTGGTGTAGCGAATACGCTCGATTTGCGGAATGGCATGCACCGCCGACAGCAGCAAGGCAAAGTCTGCCTCGATGTGGCCGCCCTGGCCATCGGACATCTCACCAATGTACGCATTGACGTTTTGTCCCAGCAGCGTGACTTCCTTGACGCCCTTGCCCGCAAGTTCGCGGATATCGGCAAGGACGCTGTCGAATGAGCGTGAAATCTCCTCTCCCCGCGTGTACGGCACCACACAGAAACTGCAGTACTTGGAGCAGCCTTCCATGATCGAAACGAAGGCGGTCACGCCTTCCACCCGCGCCGGAGGCAGGTGGTCGAATTTCTCGACTTCCGGAAATGAAATATCGACCTGGGATTGCCCGCTGCGGCGCTGCGCCTGGATCATTTGCGGTAACCGGTGCAGCGTCTGCGGACCGAACACCAGATCGACGTAGGGCGCGCGCTTGACGATGGCATCGCCTTCCTGCGAGGCCACGCAGCCGCCGACGCCAATGAGCAGATCGGGTTTCGCGGCCTTCAGTTCACGGATGCGTCCCAGATCGCTGAACAGTTTTTCAGACGCTTTTTCCCTGACAGAGCAGGAGTTGTAGAGAATGACATCCGCCTCTTCCGGCGCGGCCGTCTTCTCGTAGCCCTCGAACGCGTTGAGTACATCGGCCATCTTGTCCGAATCGTACTCATTCATCTGGCAGCCAAACGTCTTGATGAAAACCTTCTTGGGTGTGGCGGGTGCGGACATTGTTTTCTCCTGGAGACGGGGAATAACCCGGGCAGGTGCATCTAAGGTGGAAGCCTGGCAATGGAGCCGCGAGAAAATCAAGCGAGAGGCGCCAAGTTGGCAGTGAGCAGCGGAATCGGGCTTGTGCCCGATGAGCAGCGGAGTTGCCAAATTGGTGCCTCGCAGCCGATTTAATCGTGGCTAGCGAACAAAAGGCCGCGCAACGCGGCCTTTTGGAGTGTCCTGGTGGCCAATCCCTGATTCGAACAGGGGACCTGCGGATTATGATTCCGTCGCTCTAACCGGCTGAGCTAATTGGCCATTTTTCCCGATGAGCGATAACACCCTCAAAGGGCGCGAATTATGGCTTGAAGCCACTATTCCGTCAAGTTTGTTCATGCGCAAGAATCACTAGTGTCCCAACGTTGCGCAACAGTGAAGAAACATGATCAGTGTGAAGTCAAGTTTGCCCCTACGCATTGTGATAATTGGCAGTCGAGAGCGTGCCCAAATTGAAAAAGAAAATTCAAATCGACAACAGTGCGAAATCGCAGATTCGGCAATCAAATCATCAGCCTATTGCACTCTGATGGAAAAACGTTGGGACACTAGTGCACAAGAATGCGAAACCCCAGCATGGGTGCGCGTCTCCAGCCAAAAAACCGCCAGACGCCGCACCAGTGCTTGATCTTCGCCCGCCGCCTAACCTGCCTTGCCGGCATTCTTGACGTATTTGTCGAGCCAGCGCTGCGACTCCCACAATCGATGCAACACCGATTCGCGGCCACGATAGACATGGTCTTCGTAGGGCAGCATGACCAGACGCACCGTTCCGCCAAGGCCGCGAATCGCCTGGTAGAAGCGCTCGCTTTGCAGGGGAAACGTGCCCGGGTTTGAATCGGCCTCGCCGTGGATCAACAGCAAGGGCGCTTTGATCTGGTCGGCAAAATTGAACGGCGACATCTGGCTGTAGACATCGCGCGCTTTCCAGAACATCCGATCCTCGGCCTGGAATCCGAACGGTGTCAGCGTCCGGTTGTAGGCCCCGCTTTCGGCAATCCCGGCGGCAAACAGCCGCGTATGCGCGAGCAGATTGGCCACCATGAAGGCGCCGTAGGAGTGCCCGCCTACGGCAATCCTGCCGCGGTCCGCCACGCCGCGCCGTACCACTTCATCAACGGCCGCCTCGGCACTGGCAATCAATTGCGGCAGGTAGGCGTCGTTGGGCTCCTTGCCATTTTCGCCGATGATGGGCATTTGCGGATTGTCGAGTACCGCATAGCCCATTGCCAGAAACGGCAGCGGCCCGCTGAAATTGGGGCGATTGTATCGATAGGGAGATATTGCAATCTGACCGGCCGCCTCAGCCGAGCGGAACTCGCGTGGATAGGCCCACATGATCAATGGCACGGGATCGTCGCCCTTCTTGTATCCGGCCGGAAGATAGAGTGTCGCGGACAGTTCCACCCGGTCCTTGCGCCGGTAACGAATGACTTCCTTGCTGACGTTGGCGACCGGATTCCTCGGCGTCGAAAAACGCGTGACCGGCGACATCGCGCCCGTCGCAAGTTCGCGAACAAATATGTTGGGCGCCTCGGCCAGACTCTCGCGCTGCATCAGCAGCCGCATATTGCCGTCAGCGTCGAACATCGACATCGGCACGTCGTAGTAAGGTGCTTCCGATCGAAATAGTCGCTTGGACTCGCGGGTGTCAAAGTCGAAGCGATCGATGAAAGGCCGTTCGCCCTCGGGCGAGGCGCCGTTGCCGGACAGGTAGATCGCCTTGCCATCGGGAGTGAAATTGAGAACGCGGCCGCCGCGTGAATTGAACTCAGTCAGGGGCGTTCCCGGGTCGCCATAGCGATCTTCCGACAGGCGATCAGACAGCTTTACCGGTGACCGGGCGGCGTCGCCCGGAAAGACGCGCCACACCAGTGTCCGGCGGGTCTTTCGGGACGATTCGACTACAATTGCCACATCGTCCCGGCCCCAATAGACAGCCTGGAATCGCAGGTCCAGCCGCGCCAGGCTCTGGGGGTCCGTATCGAACGGGGCGGCGAGCGTTAATAGCTGGTCGCCGAGACCGTATTTGCGCCCTTCCAGGGGTTGCACCCAGGCAACCGTCGCCGGCGCATCGCCACGCCAGCCATATTGACGCGGCCCTTTGCGCACCGCATCGGCATCCGGCTCTTCGTCCTCGGCAAGCGCCAGGTCGGACAGCATCCTGACGGACTTCCCGGCATCGCTATCGCGCGCATCGCGAATTTCAGTCTTCAGCGGGAACTGGCCGGCGGGAACCGTGTACGAATAGGGTCTGCGGACCGTTTGCACCAGCACATACTCCGCGTCGGGAGACGGCTGGAACGACCGGATCACGCCTGATGCCAGTGACGTGATCTTTCCATCGAGCGCGATATTGGCGAGTTCGCCGGTCGCGTAATAGTCGAATAGCGCCTCGTCATGACGGGAGCGAAGCAGGTCCTGAAAGGTGCGAACCGGATTGCGCCGGCCGATGTTTTCCTCGATCAGCGGCCCCGCGGCCACCGCGGGCGGCCTCGGCGGGGCGCCGCGGCCGCCGGGTACCAGGTTCACGAGGATTGATTTCGAATCGCTGTTCCACACCATCGGCCTTGTCATGACACCATTGAGCAATCGATCCGTCAGCCGCCTCGCGACCAGGCCGTTGCCGACTTCGGCCACCATCAATTCGATACCGGTTTCACGCACGAGCGTGAAAGCAATGCGTTTCGCGTCCGGCGACCAGATCGCATCGCCAATGCGCGCGCCCGCCGGCAGACCGCCCACAGTCTTCTCGCCCCGATCCGCGAGTCTGACCAGTTTGATGGCATTGGCAGGCACGGTACGGCTCTGATCGTTGTTGCGCGGGTTGATTCGCAGGCCGGCCAGGCGCAATTCGGGCTGCGCAAGATCGGCGACTGAGGGCAATGAAGGACGCTCGAGAAGCATCAGCCATTCCCGATTGGGCGCCAGCAGGGTCTGCGGGATTTGCGGCGCATCGACCATGTCAATCAACACATGGGGCGGCTGCTGGTAGCGGGGCGATTCCAGCGCCGCGGCACCTGTCACCGACAACGCGCACAGGCCGAGCGCGCCGGCCAGGCGTGTAATTCGAATCAGGTGCGGAATGGACATATGGACGGACGGACGATGAGCGACCCGTGATGATACGCTCCGGCGGCTGTTTCATCTAACCGCGCATGAGCGTAGGAACATGCTGGTTTGCACACCGTTGACTCGGCCACGGTCGGACCGGAGAATGGCGCATGCTTTTCAACAGCTACGGGTATCTGTTCGTTTTCCTGCCGATTGCACTTGCCGGCTATTTCGCACTCAACCGATATTCGACCACGGCGCTCGCGTGGCTGGTGGTGGCCTCGCTGATCTTCTATGCCTGGTGGAATCCATGGCACCTCCCTGTCGTGCTGGGCAGCATGACATACAATTTCTGGTGCAGCCGCCGGATCCTCGCGTCGGCCACCAACCGGCGCCGCTGGCTGTGGCTCGGCATCACCGGCAATCTGCTGCTGCTCGGCGTATTCAAGTACAGCCACTTTGCCTGGAGCGTCGCCGCCGGCGTGCCCGGCGGGCAGTCGACACTTCCGCTCATCGCATTGCCCCTGGGCATCAGTTTCTTTACATTTACCCAGATTGCCTACCTGGTCGACACTGCGCGCGGCGAAGTCCGAGAGACCAATCCGGTTCACTATGCGCTGTTCGTCACGTTTTTTCCGCACCTGCTTGCGGGGCCAATCCTTCATCACAAGGAAATGATGCCGCAGTTCGCGGACCCGGCCAACCGACACTTCGCAGCCACCAACTTCGCGCGCGGACTTTTCCTGCTGGCCCTGGGCTTCGGCAAGAAGGTGTTGATCGCCGATCCACTGGGCATGACGGCCAACGCCGGTTATGCGAGTGTCGGGGCCATCGGTTTTTCCGACGCCTGGATAACCACGCTCGCCTACACTTTTCAAATCTACTTTGATTTTTCCGGTTATACCGACATGGCGCTCGGCGCCGCGCTCATGTTCAATATCCGTCTGCCGGTCAATTTCAATTCGCCGTATCTCGCCGCGAACATCCAGGAGTTCTGGCGATGCTGGCACATCACGCTGTCGCGCTTTCTGCGTGACTATCTGTACGTACCGCTTGGCGGGAACCAGGCGCGAAGCCTGCGCGTCGCCGCCAATGTGATGACGACATTCCTGCTGGGTGGACTGTGGCATGGCGCCGGCTGGACTTTCATCGTGTGGGGAGGGCTCCACGGCCTTGCGTTGGTCTGCTATCGGGGGTGGCAGCGGACCGGACTTCGACTGCCCCGGTTGTTCGCGGTCCTGCTTACGTTTACGTTTGTTCACCTCGCCTGGGTGTTTTTCCGCGCCCCGTCGCTTGCCGACGCGGTGCGCATGCTGCGCGCGCTGGTTCCTGACGGAGCCACCTGGACCGCACTGCAAACCATTTCATGGCGGGCACAATTCGCGATCGGCCTGCCGGACACCGCGCCGGCGGTGGGCATCATGCTGCTGGTTGCTGTGGGGCTGGCAGTGATGCCATTCAACAGCGATCGCCTCGCAGGCCGCTTTGCGGCGAAGAAGCGCGAATGTGTCTGGGCAGCGTCGCTTCTGGCACTGGGCACGCTCACGCTTGGCCAGGTCACGCAGTTTTTGTATTTCAATTTCTAGCGCATATGGTCGATTCCCGTCGTTCGGCCGCATTCATCCTGGCCACATTGGCACTTACCGCCCTCATGTTGGCGGGGGTCGCGCTGGTCAACTGGAAGGTCGATCCTTTCCAGCAGTATCGGCTGGCGCCTGCCGATCAGTCGCGCTTTCCGCGGGCGCTTCAGCGCTACATTAATCCCGGCCTCGCCAAGAATGCCGACTACGATTTTGTCATCACCGGTTCTTCGCTCATGGAGAATTACGACCTCGCCATTGTCAACCGCCTGTGCCGCGCGAAATCCATCAACCTCGCGACTTCCGCGATGGCGGCATTTGAACAGCGCAAGATTCTCGATGTGGCTCTCAAACACCGCGCGCCGCGCCGGGTCGTCCTGACGCTCGATTTCAACTCGTTCGCACCGCCGGCGGACTCCAGCCTGCCCGAGATTCCCGACCCGCTACCGGTTTATCTGTACGACGACAATACCCTGAATGATTTCCGCTATTTACTCAGCGGTCCGGTGACGATGCGCACGCTGTCCATCCTTCGCGGCGTACGCATCGGCAATTACTCGACGGAATTCAATCGCGCATGGAACTGGGAACAGGAGGTCACATTTTCTCGGTCCAAGGCACTGAAGGATATCGATCCTGACAACATAAACCGGCGCTTCAAACAGGGCCCGCGAACCACGGAACGAATGCATTCCAGTTTCGATATCAATATCCTGTCGATCATCGCGCAGCATCCGGGGACCGAATTCAACCTCGTTTTTCCACCCTACTCCGTCGTCGTGTGGGCGGATTTTGTGCAACGCGGCCAACTGGACGTTTCGCTGCAGTTCAAGCGCCATGTCTTTCAGCGCATGAAGGCCCTGCCCAATGCGCGCGTGTTCGATTTTCAATGGGATGCCGACATCATCCAGAACCTCAACCTGTATACCGACATCTATCATTTCAATCCACGTATAAATCAACGGATGCTCGAGGCTGTCTGCCACCCCGATTCGCGCTATCGCGTGACCGACGGAAACGTCGATGAATTTGAGATCAATCTGCGCCAGCAGGCGTTGCAGGTGGACACGAAACAGCTGCTGGAAAACATGAAATGAATCATGTATCCGCGAGTCGGGACGAACCTCTATTCTGTATTAGTTCTCTTAAAAACAAATACTTGAAGACAGCCGCGGCTCTTACGTTGCAGCGCAACAAAAATAGGTTTATGCTTCGCGCCAGCAAACGCAGGTGGGCCAAGTGGAGCCACCACCACCACGCAAACACGCACCGCCCGCCCTCTAGCGACCGACGATAATTTCACTGCCGACCGCGCGCTCCGCGCGAATAACGCCATGCCACTGCGGGCATGCGGTTCCCGGCAATCTCCCCATGGATAACCCCAACAAAAAACTCGGCGCGCTGACCATTGGCGCAATCGGCGTCGTGTTCGGCGATATCGGCACCAGCCCCCTCTATGCACTCAAGGAATCGTTTCATCCCAGTCACGGCATTCCACTGAACGAGGCAACAGTATTTGGCATCCTCTCGGTCATGTTCTGGGCGATGATGGCGCTGGTGACGGTCAAGTATCTGGCCTTCATGATGCGCGCCGACAACAAGGGGGAAGGCGGGATTCTGGCGCTGACCGCGCTGGCGCAACGCTGCTTCCGCAAGGGTACCCGCCGGCATTGGTGGGTGGTCGCCCTCGGCATGTTTGGCGCCGCCATGTTTTACGGCGATGCCATCATCACGCCGGCCATGTCGGTGCTGTCGGCGGTCGAGGGACTGCAGATCGTGACGCCGGCGCTGGAAAGATTTGTAATGCCGATATCGATTGGCATCATTGTGGGTCTGTTCGCCATCCAGCGGCATGGTACCGCTGCCGTCGGCCGGTATTTTGGCCCGACGATGGTGACATGGTTCGCGGTGCTGGCGTTGCTGGGCATCGTGCAGATTGCCGCCAACCCGGCGATCCTTGCCGCCCTGAACCCCTGGTACAGCTGGCAGTTCTTCATCGAACACAAAGTCGCTGCGTGGATAACGCTCGGCGCGGTGGTGCTGTGCGTAACCGGTGGCGAGGCCCTGTACGCTGACATGGGACACTTTGGTCGCCGGCCGATACGGGCCGCGTGGTTCACGCTCGTCTGGCCGGCCCTGCTGCTCAACTATCTCGGGCAGGGCGCATTGATCCTGGCGGATCCGCAGGCGATTCGCAATCCGTTCTATTTGATGGCGCCGGGCTGGGCCCTGATTCCAATGATCGTGCTTGCCACCGCTGCCACGATCATCGCCTCGCAGGCAGTCATCTCGGGCGCATTCAGCCTCACCAAGCAAGCGATCCAGCTGGGATACCTGCCGCGATTTCGCATCGAATACACCAACGAAAGGGAGGCCGGGCAGATTTACGTGCCGTTCGTCAATTGGGGCCTCCTGCTGGGCATCATCGTGCTGGTGATCATTTTCAAGAATTCCACCAACCTCGCCGCCGCCTATGGCATTGCGGTGATGCTCACCATGACGATCGACACGTTGCTGCTGTGGGTCGTGATGATCTACATATGGAAATGGAATCGCTTCTTTTCAGCGATGCTGGTGGTCGGCATCCTCGCCAACGATTTCATGTTCCTGACGGCAACCCTGACGAAAATTGTCGAGGGCGGCTGGTTCCCGCTGGCGATCGGCGTCACCATGTTTACCATCATGAGCACCTGGCGGCGCGGCCGCGAGATCGTGCGGCGCAAGGTCAACGACGGGGCAATGCCAATGAAGCTGTTCGTCGACTCGATGGCGATATCCGATACGCCGCGGGTCGAAGGCACCGGCATTTTCATGACCACCAATCCGTCCGGTGTGCCGAATGCACTGCTGCACAACCTCAAGCACAACAAGGTGCTGCACGGGCGAGTCGTGGTGTTGGCAATCATCATCGAGGATATTCCACGCGTCCCGAAGGAAGACTACATCTGGATAGAAAACCTGGGCCATGGCTTCTACACCATCAGCGCGCACTACGGCTTCAAGGAGACGCCCAATATTCCCGAGATGCTGACCGACTGTTGCCTGCAGTCGATGAGCTTCGACATGATGGAAACCAGCTTTTTCGTCAACCGTGAATCGCTGATCGCGACCCCGAAGGGCGGCATGGCGCTGTGGCGCGAGCACTTGTTCGTGTGGATGACTCACCTCGCCACCAAGGCCTCAGACTACTTCCGTATCCCTTCCAACCGGGTAGTGGAACTGGGAACGCAGGTCGAGATCTGACGGTGAAACCCCACGCCGGCACGAGGTCCCGGCCAACAATCGCGGAAAGACCTCGCCAAATAGGTGAGGTGGGTGTTTTTAGTCCGATAGGACGCGCCTGACGGACCGGAAACCGGTGCAGCGGATTCCACGAGGGTGGAACTACGCTGCGGTCATTGGCGATTTGCAGGATGGGCCGGGAGATTCGCGTTCCCCTCCCCGGGTCTTCAAACGTTGAAGCG
>JBDTSU010000117.1:0-10164 GCA_039930965.1 Betaproteobacteria bacterium | reverse complement strand
CGGCGGCACATTGCAGATCGGCATCGGTTCGCTCGGCGACGGCGTCGCCCAGGCGCTGATCGTGCGCGAGCGGCAAAACGCTTCTTACCGCCGTATCCTTGCCATCCTGTCCCGATCCGACCAGCCGGCACTACCCGGGTTCTGTCATGTCGAACCCTTCTTGCAAGGCCTGTATGGCTGCTCCGAGATGTTCGTCAACGGATTCCTGTGGTTGATCGACGCCGGCATCGTGCGCCGCCGGGTCTTTCCGGACGTTGCGCTGCAGCGGCTGCTCAACCATGGCGAGATCACCCCCAATGTGTCGCCGGCGACCCTGGTGTCATTGAGTACGGCGGGACGCATTTCCGATCCGCTAACCGCGAACGACGTCGACTTTCTTCGCCGGTTTGGCATCCTGCAAAATGATGTGGAATGGACGCAAGGCAAATTGACGCGAGCCGGCCGCGAATACAGCGCGTCGCTGTTGGCGGGGGCACCTTTCGACGCGATGTGCGCGAATTGCCTGGGCAACGCCCTCACCGGCGGCGCGATCATGCATGGCGGATTCTTTCTCGGGCCGCGCCGCTTCTACCAGGCCCTGCGCGAGATGCCGCCGGAACGCCTGGCTCTCATCAACATGAGCCGCATTCGCTACATCAACGAATTGCTGGGCCATGAGGAGATTGCCCGGCTCCAGCGCACCAATGCACGCTTTATCAATACCACGATGATGGTCACGCTGCTGGGCGCTGCCGTGTCCGACGGCCTCGATTCGGGGCAGTTGGTCAGCGGCGTCGGCGGGCAATACAACTTTGTCGCCATGGGGCACGCGCTGCCGGATGCGCGTTCGATCCTGCTGTTGCGGGCGTGGCGCACCAAGAAGGACGAGGTGCATTCCAATATCGTCTGGAATTATGCCCACACCACCATTCCGAGGCATTTGCGCGATATCGTCATCACCGAATACGGTATCGCCGACCTGCGCGGACATACCGACGAGGAGGTGATCAAGCGGCTGCTCGCGATCGCCGATTCGCGGTTCCAGCCGGAACTGGTCGCCATGGCAAAGTCCAACGGCAAACTCAATGCCGGCTACGAAATTCCCGAAGCGCAGCGGCACAATTTCCCGGCGCGCATCGAAGCGGCACTCACCCCCTGGCACGACGAAGGGCTGCTGCCGGACTTCCCGCTGGGCACCGATTTTACCGAAGACGAACTGGCCATCGTCCGCGCCCTTACCCGCCTGAAACGTTCCGCCGAACATCCGCTGGAACTGGTGAAGATGCTGGTCGAAAGCGCCATGGGACAGGTATTCGATGCACGCGACGTACCCGAACGCTATCTGGAACGCATGGGTTTTCAGGAGGCTCACGGACTGAAGGACAAGCTGATGCGGTCGCTGTTTGTGGGCAATATTTAGGCGGCCTACGGCCTGGCATCTGCAATCGAAGGCTTGACAGTTGCGATGGGTGTGCCCAGAATGTAGTTCTAATGCGAACTAAATCTGCCTGATCGAGACGCGCCACAAGTTGTTCATGCCGGTCATCCGTGAGTTGATCGAGTGCGCGCGGGCCTTTGAGCATTGTTCCAACGAGCACGTCCGCGAGCTGCAACTCACATCGGCCCAGTTCGACATCATTGCCACCCTCGGCAATACCGACGGCATGACCTGCAAGGAGCTGGGCGAAAAGACGCTGATCACCAAGGGCACGCTCACCGGCGTGCTGGACCGCCTGGAAGGAAAGGGACTTCTCGAGCGCACACCGAGCCCCGACGACGGCCGCAGCTGGATCACGCGGCTGACCGCGCGCGGACAGTCCCTTTTTGAGCGCATCTTCCCCGCGCACATTCGCCACCTTGACCCGTTGTTTGCCAATATCACCGACAGCGAGCTTGCCGCCATGCAGAAGCAGTTGCGGCGCCTGCGCGAGGCCTTTGATCAACACGACAATCAGTCCGGGACGAGCATCCCTTGACGTCCAGCCGGTACACCCCCACCGCCATTGCCTTGCATTGGCTGATCGCGGCAATGCTGGTGATGTCCCTGTCAGCCGGCCTCTACATGACCGGTCTCAAGTTCTCGCCGGAGAAACTAAGGCTGTACAACTGGCACAAATGGGCGGGTGTGACAATCTTCATGCTGGTGCTATTCCGCGCGGCATGGCGCCTGTTTCATGCGCCACCCGCGTTTCCGGCCAGCATTCCCGCCTGGCACCGGCGCATGGCCACGGGCACTCACTACCTGCTCTACGCGCTGATGATCGCGATTCCGCTGAGCGGCTGGCTGATGAGTTCGGCGAAAGGATTCCAGACCGTTTATTTCGGGCAGTTTGCGATCCCGGACCTGCTCGACAAAAACACGGATCTCGGCGAACTTCTGGAGCAGGTACATCGTCTACTCAACTACACGCTGATCGCCATTGCCGTTGCCCATGCCGCCGCCGGACTCAAGCATCATTTCATCGACAGAGATGATGTCCTGCGGCGAATATTGCCAGGCAGGCGCAGTTGACTTCTTTCCCTTGCCACCTGCGGGCCCTCGCCTTGAAACCATTGATAGCCGCCCTGTTTACCTCGCTCGTTGCCACCTCCGCGGGGGCCATCGAGTACTCCGGCGTCCAGGCTGAAAAGTCCCGCATCGCTTTTGTCTCCCGGCAAATGGGTGTTGCGGTAAACGGACGATTTCCCACGTTCACGGCGCAGGTCATATTTGATCCCGCCCGGCCTGAAGCTGGCAAGGTCAACATCGGCATCGACCTGGCAGGCATCGACGCCGGCTCAAAGGACGCCAATGACGAAGTGGTGGGCAAGGACTGGTTCAACGTGCGAATGTTTCCAACGGCGACCTTCACGTCGACGCAAGTGAAAGGCCTGGGCGGAGACAAGTACCAGGTCACTGGGCCTCTGACCATCAAGAACAAATCGCAAGTGGTCACAGCGCCGTTCACATTCAAGGCCGACGGCGGCAACGGGATTTTCGAAGGCAGTTTTATCGTGAAACGCGTCGACTTCGCCATCGGCGAGGGACCCTGGACCGATTTATCGATGGTCGCCAACGATGTACTGGTCAATTTTCATGTGGTCGCTGCCGCGTCCGCGACGCTGGCACCGGCCAGGTTGAAATAAGATTTCCCACCAACAAGGAGTAGCACCAACATGAAATGCGCCGCCATCTTCGCCATTGCCGCCGGCTTCGGCTTGCCGGCATTCGCCGCCCCGGAAACCTATGTGATCGACAACAATCACACCTTTCCGAAATTCGAGTACAGCCACTTCGGTTACTCGCTGCAGCAAAGCCGTTTCGACAAGACGAGTGGCCGCATCACCCTCGATCGCGCAGCCAGGACCGGATCGGCGGACATCACCATCGACACCAAGTCGGTCAATACCGGGTATGACGTATTCAATGGCCATCTGAAAAGCGAGAATTTTTTCGACGTCGAAAAATTCCCGGCCATCAACTACAAGTCGAACGGCTTCAGGTTCGAAGGTGACAAGCTGGTGGCCATCGACGGCAACCTGACCATCAAGGGAATCACCAAGCCCCTGACGCTCACCATCACCGCATTCAACTGCATGCCGCACCCCATGTCCAAGAAAGACACTTGCGGCGCGAATGCGACCGCCAAGGTCAAACGATCGGACTTCAACCTGGCGAAATATGTTCCGAACGTTGGTGACGAGGTAACCCTGAGCATCGCGGTCGAAGCGGGCAAGGAATAAGCGTCCGCAACAAACTGCATCATAGCCGGTGCCTATCGTGTGGCGGGTGCCGGGCACCATGCTGAAGTGCGTCGGCAAGGCGCGGTGCCGGTAACCGCCTGTTGCCGCGCCGCAAGAAACCCGGGCCATGCGACGCGCGACGCAAGACGCAAGACGGGGAACGCGAGCGACGACTACTTTCGTTCCAGCTTAAGGCTGGCCGAAATCGGTACCTCGGCATTCTCGAGGCAACTCCCGTTCTTTCCCACGCTCACCAATGAGTTCTTGCCCAGGCGAATCGAATAACTGGCGTCCTTTGCAGCGGCCGACGGACGCAGGGTAAACAACACCAGCACCTGGTTGGCCGACGGTGCTTTCGGGTTGTCTCGCGTGCCGCCGAAATCGTGCGGCGACGCGGGATTGGTGACGGCCACCGGGCCGGGGAGTTTCTCGATTGTCGGATCGGGATAGTTTTCCCCCATCCTGTGCGCAACGACCTGGAATCGCCCGCTTGCAATCGCCGACTCCGCCTCGAGCTGAACGGAATGCCCGCAAATGGCTTCCTCGGTAGCGCTCAGGCACAGGGTCACGTTGATATCCTTGCCACCGTCACTGCCGCTGAACACGGCCACGGGCTTACCCTGACAGTTGCCGCCGGACGAGAAAAACGCGGAGACCGTGGCGCCCGCCGTCGAGGTCAGGCAGCATGTCCAACCGGCCAGCGCCAGGATGGAAAAGAAGCGGCGACGTGTCATGTTGAACCTCCTTGTGGGTGCTGCAATGGGTCAGTCGGGGATTCTTGCGCGCATATCGGTGACGGCGGAGACATCCTGGCCGGATGATTGACTCAAGGTGCCCGCCTCCATAGATTGATCGCCAGTCCGCCCATCACCAACGCCATCGCGATCAGCTTCCACGCCGGCATGGCCTCACCCAGCCACCAGCTTGAGGCCGCCATGCCGAATACCGGCACCAGCAACGCCATGGGTGTCACGGTCGCGGCAGGATAGCGCGCAAGCAGCCAGCCCCACATCGCGTAGCCGAACAGCGAATTGCCGACGGTCTGCCAAAGCACAGCGGCCCAGGTACCGGCATCGGCTGCCTGCAAACCCGTCGAGATCGCCGGCCACCCTTCGAACAGAAGCGAGAGGACGAACAGCGGCGGCGCCGCAAACAGGCTCGACCAGACCACATACGCGACCATGTTTACCCGCCCCGCCTGTTTGCTGACCATGTTGCCGGCGGCCCAGCAGGCTGCCGCCAGCAGGATCAGGAGCAGGCCGGTGACGGTGGTCGTCCCGTCCGTGAACGCCGCGATGACGCCGATCCCCGCGGTAGCCATCGCCAGCGCCAGCCACTGCAGCGGCCTGACCCGTTCATGCGAGAGACGCATGGACAGGAAAATGGTAAAGAATACCTGGCTCTGGATCACCAGCGAGGCGAGTCCCGGCGAGATTTGCCCGTTCATGGCAATGAATAACAACCCAAACTGGCCGACACCAATCAGCAAACCATACGCGGCCAGATTGCGCCACGAGGCGGCAGGACGCGGCAGGAAGAACACCATCGGCAACACGGCAAACGCAAATCGCAATGCCCCGAACAACAATGGCGGCAGGTGCGTGAACGCCAGCTTGATCACCACAAAATTGGTGCCCCAGACCGCCACGACCGACAGCGCCAGCAGCAAATGACGCAACGGGAGGACATGTGAAGACATGACAAATTATACGGTGCCGCCTCCTCGCGGCCGCCGTGCCATCAGATCGCTGCCGGCACGTCCGTGGCAATCGTCAGCGCCCGAGCCCGAAAAATTCGCGAATCAGGAACGCCTCAAGCCCGGCAGTATCTTCCTGGCGGGCGGACAACACGATCACCCGGCCCAGCCGGTACGATTCCCAATTGAAGTTGCCCTGGTAGTGCTGGCGGATCAGTTCGATCATCTTGCGCACCATGGCGAGTTCAATGTCTCCTTGCGGGCCGGCGTCGACATCAATGACTTCCTTCCAGTCGCCGCGGGACCCGGTGGTCCATCCGCGAAAGGCAAATTGACCCGAACGATGGCCCTTTTGCAGGATCTGGAATACGCCGCTGGTGCCGCCCCGCCCCGACAGGGATTGCAGATTGCGATTAAGGTTCGCGGTGGCGACGTCGCCGCCCGACGGGTTTTCGCGGCTGCGCATCTCCGAGGTGAACTGGTGCAACGCATCCTCTTCCGCGCGCCGCCGGGCGCGGGCCGCCTCGACCATGGCCATCATGCTTGGCGCTTCGGGCGCGTCGGGCGGCGCGGGCACCCTGGGCACCGGCGGCTCCAGCGGGGCAACGGGATTCTGGGGCTGCGGCCTGGGTATCGCCATCATGGTTGGCGCCTCGGGCGGGCGCCGGCGTGGTACCGGTGTGGCCTCGCGCGGCGCCTCGGCTGGCAGGGCTTCGGTTGCCGCGGACGGCGGCGCAAGCCTCACGACCAATGGTCCCTTTGTCGTTGCCGGCAATTCGTTGGGCGGGTTCCCGGTTTCAAGCCGCCTCGGCAGGAATACAAACAGAAGCGCGTGGCATAACAATGAAATCCCGACGCCGGCGTAAAGGCGCCGCATCGATCGGGCGCGCTTTTCCTCAACATCCGAGGTTTTCCACAGGATGGGTATCGGCGTGTTGGAAATGGCGGCTTCATGCATGGATTGATTGTCACATCGGGTGCGGGTGGGAGCGCGTGCCGGCCTCCAGCGTTTCGGTGCGGCCGCCGAATTCAGGAGGCAACGCCGATTCGCGGCAATTGCCGGCCGCTTGCAAGCGTACGCTCCTGTTGACCCTATGACCCTATGACCATTATCCCGCTCAATAGTTGTATTTTACGCGACCCGACAAGTGCCGACACCGCGAAAACCAGGTGAGCCTCGCGACCGATGAAGGCCCCCCGGCGCATCACCTGCGCCGGGAAGGAATCGATTGTTTACGTGCGAAGTTTGCCACGCTGCCACTATAATTCTTCGAGCAATATATCGGATTACCCGCCATGTCAGATTCATCCAGCCATCACCTCACCCGATCGCCCGTCACCTGGCTCACCCTGATTGCCATCGTGACCGTTGCCGGTGCATTTTACTGGCAGGCCGAGCGTGAAAAGGCGCGCCAGCAGTTTGAGCGCGAGCGCGTCGCGGCGGAACAGGCGGAACTTCAGCGGGCAAAAGAGTCCGAGGAACGGCGGGAACGGGAACGGCAGCGGCTGCTGGATGAAATTCGCGCCCAAAAGGAGGCCGAAGATGTCCAGCGCCAACAGGCCATTGCCATTCGCCAGTCGGAAGTCCAGAACAAACAATTCGTCGCTGACGACCGTTACGTGTCGCCGCAACAGGCGGCCTATCAGAGCTATCAGATGCAGCGGGACCAGTGGCGACGCGACTACGACGATCGCAAGCAGCGCTACGAGGATGAAAATAACCTGCAGAAAGCCCGACAGGAAGTCGAACGCCAGAAGCGCTATTTGCAGGAGCGCGAATACGAAGAGCAGGCGGCCCGTGCGCGGCGCGACGCTGCCGCGAGGTACGGCCGCTAGGCTTGTGTTATGAGTTGGAACCGGATAGCGCGCGCCGGCCCGCGCTACCTCATTTCGCCAGTTGCCGCAGGTACAGCACCATTTGCCAGACTTGCTCATCGCTCAGCGCCGGATGCGGCGGCATCGCGGTTCCCGGCGAACCGAAACGGATGATCCAGAACAGTTGGCCGTCGGGGACGCCGTTAATCGTCATGGCACACGAAAAATTGCGTGGCGGCGGATCATACTGGCCCGACAGCGTGCCCCGCCCATCACCTTTCCGGCCGTGACAGATCGCACAGTTTGTCGGACCCGCCTCACCACGAAACATGCCTTCGGCCCCCTTCGGGTTCGTATTGGCCGCGGTCAGCGGATTGGTCCGCGTGTAATACTCGTCCGGCGCTTTGCCGGTAAATCGCGGTTGGGGACACTCGGCCGGCGCCGCGTACAAAGGCACTGCAGTCGACAATGCCAGAACTACCGCGCCGGCCACCAGGTACGGGTACTTGTATCGAAGCGAAACCATGCCATCCTCCCCAAAATATCAAAAGTGAGCGACCCTGCCGCGATTTGGCCGGCACCCTAATCGTGATTCCGCGCGCAGCGTATTGATACGGTCGCGGCGCCAAGGCGATCCCGTCAATCTGGACACGAACTTCATTAAACCGTTCAACGCCTGCCGGGTCAACCGTCCAGGTTGAGATCATCCCAACCCGCCTTCCCCAGATCGCGCAGGGTCTGGATGTTTTTCTCGAAGATATCGCCCGCCTCGGGGAAGGCCACGACCGCACGCGCGATGCTTGCTTCCCGCAGCAGGTGCAGCGTCGGATAAGGCGATCGATTGGTGAAATTCCCAATGTCGTCGACCCCGGTACCCGCGAACTGATAGCGGGGATGAAAACTGGCGAGCTGCAATACACCCTCCAATCCCAATTCGGCGATCACGGCATCGGCAACGGCGAGAAAATCGTTGTATTCCAGAAAATCGGTAAACACGAACGGATGGATCAGCAATGTCGTGTCGGTCACGCCGGGGTCGATATCGGCGAGGTGCTGGAGTTCAAGTATCAGGGCCAACACCAGCGCCTCCGCGGACTCGGCACGGCAAACAACCAGGCGGAGCTGCTGCTTTATATACACGGACTTGGCAAATGGGCAAAGGTTGAGGCCGATCACGGCGCGCTCCAGCCACGAAGTTGTCGCGGCGATGATCTTTGCATCGGTCAGCGCGTCGGTTGGCATGCGGAATTCGTCATTTCGATACCGGGTAGTCGGGAAAATCGCAAAGACAATGCAATGGCCACCGCCGCAATCAGGCCGCAATCAGGACGGTCGTTGCCAACGGCGGAGTTCCAATGACAAAGGCCATTCCTTCGCCGAGGCCGGCCGCGCATGATGTGGGTGGCCGGGCAGCGCCGAGAGACGCTCGCAACGGCGGGTCCGACAATTCTCGATAGCCGGTCTCGGCCTATTCAACGATTTTGACGCCGATGACCAGCGGCACCGTCTCAGTCTTCTTGCACTTTGGATCGCCATAGCAGGAAGTTGCCTGAATGGTCTCAAGGTTGAACGCCAGCGCCACTTTCTTGCCTTTCAGCGGCGGCTTCTGGCCGCATATTTCAAATTTTCCGACCTCGATGAATTCGACACCTTTCTCATTCTTCAAGGTCAGGTAGCACCCGTTGTCACCCTTCTCAACGTCGGTTACCTGACCGAGTGTCTGTTTCATCTCGGTGCCGACTTTGATGACCCCCTCCTTGTAGACAATGGCGGGCGGAGCGGGCGGTGCGTCGGCAGCGGGAGTGGCCGGATTTGGCGCTGTGGCCGGACTTGGCGCTGCGGCCGGGACGGGCGGGCCCGGTGGCGTGGCGGGAGTCTGTGCGGCAGCATTAAAAGCGCCGGCCAGCGCGGCAAAGGCACAAGCAAACAGCATCGGGCGATTCTTCATACTGTGTTCCCCACAGATTATTGATTTCAGCCAATCTTAACGGTTCGGTACGCCTGCTGCCAACGATACAAATCAAACCAACCGCAATAACCCGGCTTTTTTGGGCTATTACGTCCAGTTAAGGATGACTTTCCCCGATTGCCCAGAAAGCATGGCGGCAAATCCCTTTTCGAAGTCCTCCACGGCAAACTGGTGGGTGAGAACTGGCGTGAGATCGAGTCCGCTTTGCAACATGGCAACCATCTTGTACCAGGTCTCAAACATCTCGCGGCCGTAGACGCCCTTGATTTCCAGGCCTTTGAAGATCACCTGGTTCCAGTCGATGACAGTATTCGAGGGCGGGATGCCGAGCAAAGCGACCTTTCCACCGTGATTCATGTTCTCGAGCAAACTCTCGAATGCCGACGGCACACCGGACATTTCCATGCCCACGTCGAATCCCTCGACCATGCCAAGCTCGTCCATGACATCCTTGAGCGACGTCTTGGCGACATTGACGGCGCGCGTGGCGCCCATTTTCGACGCCAGGCCAAGCCGGTAGTCGTTGATATCGGTCACCACCACGTGGCGCGCGCCAACATGCCGTGCAATCGCCACGGCCATGATGCCGATCGGCCCGGCACCGGTGATCAGCACATCCTCGCCGACCAGATTGAATGAAAGCGCCGTATGGGTCGCGTTGCCATAGGGATCGAAGATCGCCGCCAGGTCGTCGCTGATACTCTCGGGAATCTTGAACGCATTGAAAGCGGGGATCACCAGAAAATCGGCGAAGCAACCTTCCCGATTGACGCCAACACCGGTGGTATTACGGCACAGGTGCCGCCGGCCCGCACGGCAATTGCGGCAATAGCCGCAGGTAATGTGGCCCTCGCCGGAGACGCGATCGCCAATCTCGAAGCCTCGCACCTCCTGGCCCATTTCGACAATCTCGCCGACGTATTCGTGGCCGACGTGCATCGGCACCGGGATGGTCTTCTGCGCCCACTCATCCCATTTCCAG
>JBDTSU010000116.1:0-10297 GCA_039930965.1 Betaproteobacteria bacterium | reverse complement strand
CCTGTCCCCTTTTTAGTGGTCTGTCCCGAATGGCACTTACTTAAGCACTTTGGACTTCATACTTGATCGTAAATTGGTTACGAGCGCCAATCCCAAGTTTGTCGCCCCGGCGAAGGCCGGGGTCCAATTTTGTCCAGGCTGCGATGCATCGAAAATTGGGCCCCGGCCTTCGCCGGGGCGACAGTAAATACCATCGTCGCAATGCATCGGATACCGCTTTTCTGCTTATGTAAGTGCCATTCGCATCCTGCACCACTTAAAATGCTCCGAATTACGCCGATCGCCACGCAGGCCGAGAGCGGCACAACAACTCGACACGGACACTGAAATGATCAACGGTTCCTGCCACTGCGGCGCGGTTCAATGGCGTTTTGAAGGCACCCCTGAGTCGGCCACGGCGTGCAATTGCACCGCATGCCGCCGCTATGGCGTGCTGTGGATCTATGACTTCGAAGGCGAGAGCGTCCATGTCTCGGGCCCGACCCAAGCGTATGTGCGGGGTGAATCGCTCGGCTTCCATTTCTGCCGCGCGTGCGGCTGCATGGCGTATTGGCGGGCGCTGCAAGCGAACAAAGAGGGACGGCGTCGCCTGGCGGTCAACGTGCGGCTGGCCGAACCGGAGACCGTGGGGCACCTTCCCATCGACCATTTCGACGGACTGGTGAACTTTGAAGACCTGCCGAGAGATGGCCGATGTGTCGCGGATTATTGGTTTTGAGCCAGGTGAAGGCCAAGCGCCATGGGTAGATGTGCGACGCATCACAACGCGTTGAAGCGGACCGTGGCAAATCGCGGGCTGCGCCGGGGCGCGCCACGGGTTTTATGGCCGGCCGCTCCACTCGACCATTGACGTCGCCCCCACGATCGATATGCCCACCAAGACCCCGATCGCCAGCCTGCCGAATCTCGGCCCCAAATCGCAGCAAGTCATGGCGGATGCGGGTATCACCTCGGTCGAAGTGCTGCAAAAACTGGGTTCGGTTGCGGCGTATGTCAAAGCGAAACACACCGGCGCGAAGGTCAGCCTCAATCTTTTGTGGGCGCTCGAAGCCGCGCTCACCGGGCTGCGTTGGCAGGAGGTTGCGCGCAATCACCGCGCCAGTCTCCTGCTCGCGCTGGAGGACCATGAAAAGCGCGGCCGCTAAATCTTCCATTGAGCAGGCTCGCAACGGCGCGGCGAGCTTGCTTGCTCCGTCATCGTTAGCGGCGCCGTGCTGGTCGGCTCATTTTCAACGTCAGGCCTGAGGAAAAGCCCATGGCACATACAGTTTCCCCTAAAGCGGTCGCTGCCGCGCTCACCGAGTTCTGGTCGCCGCGGGTCATCGGCGAGGTCGATGATGCGTATGTCAAAGTCGCGAAAGTCCACGGGTCATTGACATGGCATAGCCACGAGAACGAAGATGAACTTTTCTTCATCCTCAAGGGCTGCCTTCGCATCGAAATGGATAGCGGGACGGTCGAACTGGATGAAGGCGACATGTTCGTGGTGCCCAAGGGCGTTCGCCACAATCCGGTCGCGGAAGAAGAGTGTCACCTCTTGCTCATCGAGCGAAAGACGACGCAACACACCGGCGACGTGAAGACCGCGAAAACACGATCACTGTCAGAACAGTTGCGGCCGGTATGAGCGAGCCATCCTGCGTGCGGCCTTGCCCGCCCGGCGAGCGTACCTGCCCCGACAAACCGGGGCGGGCCGCGTATTTCAATTGCTAAGCCGCAAAAACCCATGACACATCCTTTCGCGAAACTGCTTAACCTGCAAATCGACGAGCAACGCGAGGGCCATAGCGCGCTGAGCCTGGTCGTCACCCGCGATCACCTCAACCCGAATCGTGTTGTCCACGGCGCGGTCGTCTACGCGATGGCCGACACCGGAATGGGCACCGCGCTCCACCCAACCCTGGCGGCGGGGGAGATCTGCGCCACCATCGAGATCAAGATCAACTATTTCAAGCCCGTCACGACCGGCCGCCTGACCTGCATCACCGAGATCGTGAACCGCGGCAGAACGATTGCCAACCTCGAGTCACGCGTCTTCCTGGACAAGACGCTCGTCGCACTGGCGAACGGAAACTTTGCGATCTTTACGCCGCGAAGCCCGGCGGCCTGAACGAGCGCATTGCAAAGCCCACCGGAAACCAGGCTTGGCGAAAGCGGCGCCACCGGTCATCCTCACGCGAATCGGAACGCATATGCACAAATAGGGTATATTTGACCTTCATTAGTCCCACGGGTTATATGGCGCGAATGCCGCGTCGGCCCGCATAGCCAGAACATGAACCTGCAACAAATCCGCTACGTGCGCGAAATCGCGCGCCACAAACTGAATCTTTCGGCCGCGGCCGTAGCCCTGCACACCTCGCAGCCGGGCGTTTCGCGGCAGGTGCGCGAACTGGAAAGCGAACTGGGCGTGGACGTGTTCGTCCGGCAGGGCAAGCGTCTCACGGCATTGACCCCCGCTGGTGAAAGCGTGGTGCAGATTGCCGACCGGCTGTGGGCCGAAGTCGAGAACCTGAAACGCGTCGGCCAGGAATATACACATGCGGAGCAAGGCACTTTCGTCATCGCCGCGACGCACATGCAGGCGCGCTACATCCTGCCGCCCGCCATCAAACTGTTCACCGCCAAGTATCCCGAGGTACGCCTGTCGATACACCAGGGCAGCCCGCGCGACCTTGCCAACGGCGTGATCGCCGGCGAAGCAGATATCGCGATCGCGACCGAAACGCTTGACCGTTTTCCCGAACTCGTGACCCAGCCCCTCTACCGTTGGCACCATTGCGTGGTGGTGCCGAAAGATCATCCGCTGACGCGGGAAAAGCGCCTCACGCTGGCGCGCATTGCAACCTATCCGCTGGTGACCTACGATGCCGCGTTTACCGGCCGCACCGCGCTCGACGAGACCTTCGCGAATGCCGGCGTGCCGATCAATGTCGTGCTGACGGCGATTGATACCGATGTCATCAAGACCTATGTGCGCCAGCGCCTGGGCATCGGCATCATTGCCGGCGTCGCATTCGATGCCGATCGCGACCAGGACCTGGTGGCGCTTGACGGCAGCAAACTGTTCCCGGAACGTATTGCCAAGCTCGCCCATCGCAAAGGCGCGTATCTGCGCGGTTACGTGAAGGACTTCATCGCGATCCTGTCCCATCAACTGCAATCCCGCTAATCGCTCACAAAATATGCCCACGAATTCCATCGAATCCTTTATCGGCAATACACCACTGGTAAAACTGCAGCGCATCCCCGCGCGCGACGGCATCGCCGCCTCAAACACCATCCTTTCCAAGCTCGAGGGCAACAATCCGGCCGGCTCCGTCAAGGACCGGCCGGCGATGTCGATGATCAGCCGGGCCGAGGCGCGCGGCGATATCAAGGCTGGCGACATACTGATCGAGGCCACCAGCGGCAATACCGGCATCGCGCTGGCGATGGCGGCCGCCATCAAGGGCTACAGGATGGTTCTGGTGATGGCCGAGCACCTGCGCGTCGAGCGGCGGCAGACGATGCGCGCGTTCGGCGCGGAACTGGTGCTGACGCCGCAGGCAATCGGCATGGAAGGCGCGCGCGACACGGCTGAAAGACTCAAGCAGGAACGTGCCGGCCATATCCTCGACCAGTTCGCCAACCCGGACAATCCGCTGGCGCACTACCGCGGCACGGGACCGGAAATCTGGCGCGACACGGGGGGCAAGGTCACGCATTTCGTGGCGACCATGGGCACCACCGGCACCATCATGGGCGTGTCGCGCTTCCTGAAAGAGAAGAACCCGGCGATCCAGGTCATCGGCGTGCAACCGGCCGATGGCGCCAGCGTGCCCGGCATCCGCAAATGGCCCGAGGCCTATCTGCCGAAAATATTCGAACGGCCGCGTGTCGATCGCATCCTGGAAGTCACGCAGATTGAGAGCGAGGAAATGACCCGGCGCCTGGCCAAGGAGGAAGGCATCTTTGCCGGCATTTCGTCGGGGGGCGGACTGGCCGCGGCCATCCGCATCGCGCGCGAGACCGAAAACGCGGTAATCGTACATGTCGTCTGCGACCGTGGCGACCGCTATCTGTCCACCGGGGTTTTCCCGGCCTGACAATCCTGTGGGCCCGGGGGCGCGCGGGCCGCGACCGAATGATGGTTACGACGTTAAAATACCGCCTATGAGAACAATCAAGCTGGGATTGGCAGTGTTGCTGCTGGCCGCGCTGCCGTGTGTATCCGGATGCAATTCAATCGGGTTCTTCCCGCAAAAGGCGGCGGAGCGGGCGGCGGACCGCGTGCTCGATGACACGCTGCCGGGTGGCAGCGTCCGCGATGACCCGGAAAAAATGCCGGAGCCGAAGAATCCATGAACAGGCGTTTTGCGCGCCGTTATTGGCTGCGAGCCTTGCTGGTGGGATTGTGGCTGGCCGTGGCGCCGGTGCTGGCGGCTGAAACCGCCTTCGAATTCAATGTGGACTCGGCCGCGGTGATGGCCATCCGCAAGAGCCTGGCTCAGCGGCACACGCTGTTGAAGGAGCATTTCGAGGCGGGTGTGATCGGCCTCACCCATGATGGATGGATCGCGCTGCGCGAACCCGCCAGCGTCGCGGCGGATGTCCGCGCCCGGGTCGAGCTGCTGGTGGAAGAGGACAACAAGGATCGCGGCACCTTGTATCGCGAGCTGGCCCGCGCCAATGGCCGTCCGGACTGGGAGTACAAGTTTCAGTCGACATTTGCCGCGCGCTGGATCGACCGCGCACCGGTGGGCTGGTACTACCGTGAATCGGGTGGGCAGTGGGTCCGCAAGTCTGGGCGCGATGCGACCGGTGTGCCCGATGGGGCGTCCGCGGCCGCGTCCGGCGCTGCGCCGTTTCCGGGGAACTGACGCGATGATACCGGTCCTCGTGTTTGACATCGAGACCATTCCCGACGTCGCCGGCCTGCGCAAACTGAACGCTATCGACGCGGCCATGAGCGACGCGGCCGTGGCCGAGCTTGCCTTCCAGCGCCGCCGCCAGGCGACCGGCGGCAGCGATTTCCTGCAGCATCACCTGCACCGGGTGGCGGCGATTTCCTGCGTGTTGCGCACCGACGAGGGACTGAAAGCCTGGTCGATCGGCAAGCCCGATGATGGTGAAGCAGTGCTGATACAGCGTTTCTTCGATGGCATCGAGCGCTATACGCCGCAGCTGGTCTCCTGGAACGGCGGCGGCTTCGATCTGCCGGTGCTCAATTACCGCGCGCTCGTCCACGGCATCACCGCCGCGAAATACTGGGACATGGGCGAGGACGACCGCGATTTCAAATGGAACAACTACATCGGCCGCTACCACATGCGTCACCTGGATCTGATGGATGTGCTGGCGATGTACCAGCCGCGCGCCAGCGCCGCGCTCGACCAGATGGCGCAGTTGTGCGGATTCCCCGGCAAACTCGGCATGGATGGCTCGCAGGTGTGGGACGCCTGGCAGCGCGGGGAGATCCAGCACATTCGCGACTATTGCGAGACCGACGTCATGAACACGTACCTGGTGTACCTGCGCTTTCAATTGCTGCGCGGCGCGCTCAATCCGGCAGGCTATGAAGCCGAGGTGAAGGTGGCCCGCGAATTCCTCGCGGCCAATGCGCAATCGACGCACTGGAAGGCGTTTGCCGAGGCCTGGAAGTAACCCGGCTGCTGATGCAATTCCCACTCGCCAGCGACCATCACGAGCATGCGATTCGCGAAATGGACGGCGGAAATCTCGCCGCCGCGCTCAACCATGCGCGCCAGGCGGTCGAACTCGAGCCAAGCAATATAAGTTTTCGCGAGACCTTGGCGCGGGTGCTTTATCGAAAGGGCGATGTGGGAGCCGTCATCGCCATCCAGGAGGCGATCCTTCGGGAAAGGCCGGACGACCTGGTCGCGCTACGGCGCTTGTCCCGCCTGCTGGTGGAGACCTGGCAGTTTGAACCGGCGCTGCTGGCTGTTAACCGCGCGCTGGCGCTGGATGCGTCCGATGTACAGCTGCTATCGATGCGGGTTTTCATCGAGCACGAACTCGGCCACGCCGGCGAGGCAAAGTTGCTGGCGACGACGGCGGCGCGGATGCATCCCGATGTGTTGTCGCTGGCGCTGGATGCCCGCCTGCTGCTGCCGATGGTCTATGCCGATGCGGCCGAGGTGACGTCCTGCCGGCAGCGTTATGCCGGGGGCCTGGCGGAACTGCATGCGGACCTGCCGAGATGGCAAACCCGGGCGGACCAGGTTTTCGGCGTCGAGCGCTCCAATTTCCTGCTTGCGTATCAGGGCCGTGATGATCGCGACCTGCAGCAGCACTATGCCGGCCTGATCGGGCGGCTGGTGAAAACGGCGGCGCCTGAATTGATACAGGACCTGCCGCTGCATTTCGACGGGCAACGCAAACTGAAGATCGGTTTCGTCAGCAAGTGGTTCTATTCGTCCACCGCCGGTCATTACTTTGAGCGCTGGATCACGCAGCTCGATTGCGCGAAATTCGAGCGGCACGTCTATTACACCGGCCAGGGCGAGGATGACCTGACGCGGCGGATCGCGGCGGGCTGCGAGCATTTCGTCCGGCTGCAGAACGGGCCGCGCGCGGACGGCAACCGCATCCTGTCGGACCGGCTGGACGTGCTGATTCACCCGGAAGTCGGCATGAGCACCGGCTCGTACTTGCTATCGGCGATGCGCCTGGCACCGCTGCAGTTCGCGGCCTGGGGCCACCCGGTCACCACCGGCTGCGAAAACATCGACTATTTCCTGAGTTGCGGAGAGATGGAGCCGCCGGGATTCGACGCACACTACTCGGAGAAAGTTGTCCTGCTGGACGGGATCGGCGTCGACATCGCGCTGCCCCCCGTGGAGAAGCGCCTTGAGCGATCCGCACTCGGATTGCCGGTGGACGCGCATCTGTATTTCTGCCCGCAATCGCTGTTCAAGATCCATCCGGACATGGATGAAGTGTTGGTGAAGATCCTTGAGGGCGACAGTCGCGCGGTCCTGGTGTTCTTCCAGGCCGGCGCCCGGGCGGTGACGATGGCGTTTGCCGACCGGCTGGCGGGCCGGCTGGCGGCGGCGGGTGTTGCCGCGAAAGGCCAATTCAAATTCCTGCCCAGGATGAATGGCGCCATGTTCCGCCGCGCGCTCGGGCTGGCGGATGTAATGCTGGATACGCTGCATTGGTCGGGTGGCGGGACCAGCCTGGATGCGTTTGCGGCGGAGGTGCCGGTGGTGGCCCTGCCGGGTGCGTTCATGCGCGGCCGGCAGACGGCGGCGATGCTGCGTTTGATGGGGCTGGAGACGCTCATCGCGACGGACATCGACGGCTACGTGACGAAAGCAATCGAGCTTGCGTCGAATGCGACCATGAATGAATCGGTGCGCGCCACCATCGCGGCAAAAAAAGGCAACGTGTTCGGACGATCGGACGCAAACGCGGCATTTGCGGACAGGATCTATTCGACAGCGCTCGCGCACGCCAACCGGTAGACGGGATACTGCGAAGCGCGCCAATTTCTGTTTGTTCGCCGCTATGCCAATTCGCGTTTGAAAGTAGGTTGGGTTAGACGCGAAGCGGCGTAACCCAATAGTTTGCCCAAATCAGCAATTGACTGTCGGGTTACGGCTTCGCCTAACCCGACCTACGCAGCTTCGCGTCTAGCCCGACCTACGCAACTGCGCGGTTGGTTCAGGAGAGCCCACTTATGACCCGTCATTCCAGCGTAGGCTGGAATCGTGCGCCCGTGATTTTTGAGGACTTTGAGCGGACTGGGTCCCAGCCCGGCGCAACCCCTGCGGTTGTTCGCTGGGACGACGGGTCTCGAGAAGATTTCAGCACAAAGGCCGCCATTTGGCGCGCACTTCCAGCCGTTTCCGGCTTGAGGGCCGCGCCAGTGCTTGAGTTTCATCCTCAACGCGCTATCCATCCTTGAATGGACTGCTTTCCCCCAGTTCATTCACGTACTGTTCGATGCCGCCGCTCTCGCGTTCCAGAAAATCTTCCACGGCGCGCGCAAACCGCGGCTCTTTCAGCCAGTGCGCGGAAAGGCATTTCACCGGCAGGAAGCCGCGGGCGAGCTTGTGTTCGCCTTGCGCACCGCCTTCGAACACCTGAATCCCGCGCTCGATGCAAAACTCCAGCGCCTGGTAATAGCAGGTTTCAAAATGAAGGCCCGAGTGAAATTCGAGTGCTCCCCAATAGCGGCCATAGAGCACGGTCGTGGTCCACAGGTTGAGCGCGCTGGCGATCGGCCGGCCGTCGCGTTCGGCGATGACGAGCAGGATGTTTTCCGGCATGCGCTCGCCGATCAGGCCAAAGAACTGGCGGTTCAGATACGGGGTTGAAAAGTGTGCGCGGTAGGTGTGGTCGTAGCATTGGTCGAAGAAGTCCCAGTCGGCGGCGGCAATCTCGCTGCCGGTCAGGCGCCGGAAGGTGATGCCGGCCGCGGCGACCTTGCGCCGTTCCTGCCTGAGCTTTTTGCGCTTGTCGTGGCTCATGGTGGCGAGGAAGGCATCGAAATCGCGGTACGGTTCATTGCGCCAGTGGAACTGGATCGAGGTGCGCGGCATCATGCCCGCATCGATAAGCAAGCGATGCTCCTCCGCCTCCGGAAACAGCACGTGCAACGACGAAACGTCGCTCTGCCGCGCGAGATTCAGCAAACCGTCGATGAGGAGCTTGCGATCGGCGGTGGTGCGCGCCATGAGCCGCGCGCCGGTGCAGGGCGTGAACGGCACGGCGACCAGCAGTTTGGGAAAGTACTCCAGGCCGTTTCGCTGGTAGGCTTCCGCCCAGGCCCAATCGAAAACATACTCGCCATAGCTGTGGCCCTTGACGTAGAGCGGGACCGCGCCGCACAACTTCTCGCGGCCATCGCCATCGTCCGCATTGCGCCAGAGCGTGAGGAATTGCGGCAGCCAGCCGGCCTGGCCGGTGGTGCAGCCGGCGTCGATCATCGATTGCAGGAATGCATGACGCAGCGTCGGATTGTTCCCGGCCAGCGCATCCCATTCCGTCGGTGGAATGGCGTCAAGGGAATCGAGAACTTTGAGGGCGACTTCGCGCATGCTTGATTTTCCAATTGGGGCCTGACCGACAAGTTTCGGGGCGTATATGTTTTACGCCGGTAATGCCCGGCATCTCAAGAATTCGTCGTCCCAGCGAACAACCACAGGGGTTGCGCCGGGCTGGGACCCAGTCCGATCCTAGGTTTAAGAATACGATGGACTGGATTCCAGCCTTCGCTGGAATGACGGGGTTCTTAGCGTTAACCGAGTGCCATTCGGGCCTGACCGTATAATAAAGGCACATTCCGCTCCCCAGAAGTTCATCCCGCCGATATGAAGATCGCCATCGCTCAGTTGAACCCGGTCCTGGGCGACATGTCCGGCAATATCGAACGAATCCTCGACTATGCCGCCCGCGCCAAGGCTGCCGGCGCGACCCTGCTGGTGGCGCCGGAACTGGCGCTGTGCGGCTACCCCCCGGAAGACCTGCTGTTCCGTCGTGATTTCCGCCTCGCCTGCGCGGCCGCGCTGCTGGACCTGGCGCAACGCACCCACGATATTTCACTGATCGTCGGCCACCCGCAGGTCAAGGCGGGCAAGCTCTACAACGCTGCATCGCTGCTGGAAAATGGCCGCGTGGCCGGCACCTACCTGAAACAGCGGCTGCCGAATTACCAGGTATTCGACGAGAAGCGCTATTTCGACACCGGCGACCAGCCGTTTGTCTTTGAGCACGAAGGCGTGAAGATCGGCGTGCTGATTTGCGAGGATGTGTGGTTCCCCGAACCGGTCGCCGCCGCCAGGGCCGAAGGCGCCGAGCTCATCGTCGTGCCGAATGCATCGCC
This sequence comes from Betaproteobacteria bacterium, assembly GCA_039930965.1. GTDB lineage: Bacteria > Pseudomonadota > Gammaproteobacteria > Burkholderiales > Usitatibacteraceae > UKL13-2. Next base: position 465 of record JBDTSU010000116.1, on the reverse strand, counting down.
CTATGACATCGACAAACTTGAAACCCGCTATGACGTGGTGCGGGCGCGCGTGCACGAAAGCAAGGTGCCGATACTCTATGCGCACTGGACCGGCGGGCAGGACGAACTGCTGTTCGATGGCGCGTCGTTCGGCATCAATGCGGATGGCTCGGTCGGCTACCAGGAACGCGAGTTCGAGGAAGTCCTGGGGCTGGTGGAATTCGAGCGTGGCCGGCTGAAAGGGGCCGTGCATCCGGCGTTGTCGACCGAGGCGAGCGTGTACCGGGCGCTGGTGGTGGCGCTGCGCGATTATGTCAACAAGAACGGATTTCCCGGCGTGCTGCTGGGGCTGTCGGGCGGCGTCGATTCCGCCCTCACGTTGGCGATTGCCGTCGACGCGCTGGGGCGCGAGCGGGTGCACGCGGTGATGATGCCATCCGAATACACCGCGCAGATCTCGCTCGATGACTCGCGCGAGATGATGCA
>JBDTSU010000115.1:0-10439 GCA_039930965.1 Betaproteobacteria bacterium | reverse complement strand
CGCGCCCAGCAACGCGGATTCATCGCCGCCGGCCGCATCAATTCCGCGGCCGGCACGCCGCTTTCCGCCACCCTCATCAATTGTTTCGTCCAGCCGGTGGGCGACTCGATCACCGAGGTCGTCGACGGCTGCCCGGGCATTTATACCGCGCTGGCCGAGGCGGCCGAGACCATGCGCCGCGGCGGCGGCGTCGGCTACGATTTTTCGGCGATCCGCCCCGAGGGCGCGCTGGTGCACGGCACCCAATCGCGCGCCAGCGGGCCGGTGTCGTACATGAAAGTATTCGACCGCTCCTGCGAGACGGTCGAATCGGCGGGCTCGCGGCGCGGCGCGCAGATGGGCGTGCTGCGCTGCGATCACCCGGACATCGAGTCCTTCATCCACGCCAAGGATGAGGGAGAGCTCAGCAACTTCAATATTTCGGTGGCGGTCACGGACGCCTTCATGCGAGCGGTCGAGCGCGACGAGATGATCGAGCTGGTTCATCGCGCCGAGCCGGTCGCGGAAATTTGTGACCAGGGCGGTTTCCAGCGGGAAGATGGACTTTGGGTTTACCGCAAGCTGCCGGCACGCGAATTGTGGGCGCAGATCATGGGATCGACCTATGACCATGCCGAACCGGGCATCCTGTTCATGGATCGCATCAACCGCGACAACAACCTGTATTACTGCGAGACCATCGCCGCCACCAACCCGTGCGCGGAAGAACCTCTGCCCCCTTACGGCTGCTGCTGCCTGGGTTCAATCGATCTCACCCACTTTGTGAGCACCCCGTTTACGGACCAATCGTCGTTCGATTTTTCGGGCTTCGGCGAGGTAGTCACCATCGCGGTGCGCATGCTCGATAACGTGCTCGAAGTTACCCAATGGCCGCTGCCCGCGCAGCAGGCCGAGGCAAGCGCCAAGCGCCGCATCGGCCTGGGCTTCACCGGGCTGGGCGATGCGCTGGCGATGCTGCAGCTGCGCTACGACACGCCGCCCGCCCGTGACATGGCGGCGAGGATTTCGGCCGTCATGCGCGATCAAGCGTATGCCGCCTCGGTCGCGCTGGCGAGGGAGCGCGGCGCGTTTCCGCTGTTCAATGCCGACCTGTATCTATCCGGGGGGAATTTCGCCTCGCGCCTGCCCGATGCGTTGCGCCAATCGATACGCAACCACGGCATCCGCAATTCGCACCTGCTGTCGATCGCACCGACCGGCACCATCTCGCTGGCCTTCGCCGACAATGCCTCGAACGGCATCGAGCCGCCGTTTTCCTACACCTATACGCGCAAGAAACGCACCGCCGACGGCATGCATCAGGAATACATCGTCGAGGACCACGCCTGGCGCCTCTACCGGCACCTGGGTGGCGATGTGACCAACCTGCCCGACTACTTTGTCACCGCCCTCAACATTTCCGCGGATGCCCATTTGCAGATGGTCGCGGCAGTCGCCCCGTTCATCGACACCAGTATCTCCAAGACCGTGAATATTGCCGAGGACTATGCCTATGCGGACTTCGAGCGACTCTATTTCAACGCCTGGAAAGCGCAGCTGAAAGGCCTCGCCACCTACCGGCCCAACAGCGTGCTGGGCGCGGTACTGTCGGTCGAGCCGGCGCTGAGGCAGGCGGAGAGCCCCACGCTCGGCCACAATACGCGTCTGTCGCTGGAGTCGCTGCCGGCCCCGGTGCTCGCTTCGCTGCGCTGGCCCGGCCGCCCGGAGTTGCCCGATGGCAACGATGCCTGGACCTACATGATCGAGTCTCCGCAGGGGCGTTTTGCGCTGTTCGTCGGCCATATCGCGGAGCACGGCAAGGCGTTTCCGTTCGAGGTCTGGGTGAACGGCACCGAGCAGCCACGCGGACTGGGCGCGGTCGCGAAGACACTGTCGATGGACATGCGCACCAACGATCGCGGCTGGCTGGCGATGAAGCTCGACGCGATGACGCGCACCGTCGGCGAAGAAGCCTTCGATATGCGCTTTCCGCCGAGCGGTGAAATGCGCCGCATGCCGAGCGTGGTCTCGGCCATCGCCCAGGTCATCCGCTATCGCTGCGATCGGCTGCATGTGTTCGACAACAGCGGTGGCGCCTCGGTGCTCGATGCCATGTTCAGCGTCGATGAGCCGCGCACCGGCTCGGACGGCACCCTGTCGTGGACCGTCGATGTGGTCAACCCTGCGGCGGGTGACGAGTTTGTCGTCGGCGTGAAGGAAATCACCCTGCCGGACGGCGTGACGAGACCCTATTCATTGTGGCTGTCGGGCCACTACCCGCGCGCGCTCGACGGCCTTTCGCGCATTCTCTCGCTCGACATGCGGGTGATGGACCCGGCCTGGATCGGCATGAAACTGAGGAAGCTGCTCAACTACGCCGAACCGCTGGGCGATTTCATGGCCTTCGTCCCGGGTGAGCGCCGCCAGCAGAACTGGCCCTCGACGGTCGCCTACGTCGCGCGATTGCTGATCCATCGCTACATGATGCTGGGCTTGCTCGACAAGGACGGCTATCCGATCCGCGACATGGGCATTCTGGAAGCGCCGCGCCAGCGAGACGAGCCGCGGCTGATGAAGGGCTCGCTGTGCCGCGAATGTGGCAATCGCACCGTGATTCGCAGAGATGGCTGCGATTTTTGCAGCGCGTGCGGGTGGGTGGGGGTGTGTGGATGAGGCTGGACACAAAACAGGCCCAGCGGCCAGTTTTGTGCCTGCCGAATCTGAGCGCGCTGCGACCGAAGGGAGTCCCGCGGGACAGTGCGCCAATCAAGTTTGATCTGGGGTACTTCGGTGAGGCATGCCAATCCGAGCCACCCGCCAGGCGAAAGAATAAACTCAAGCACTGGCGCGGCTCTCCAAGCATTTGTCCGCTGTAAGGCCCGCCAATTGGCGATCTGCGTGTAATTATGCTGGTGAATTTGAGATCAATTGAGCGGTAAATGCGACAATGAAAGCCTTTTTGACACTGCCAATTCCGCACTCGCGGCGTGGGCGCACTCACCACAGAATCTTGCGCTTGTCTTTCTTGAATAGGCCGTACTATTTTGCTGTATGTAATTGAGCAAACGAGCAATTCTAATCCACACTTCTGAAATTGAAGGTTCATAAACCGTCAAATTGGAGAACGACAACAAAGTTAGAGGGATTGTAGCCTTCCTATTTTTAGGATATCCGCATGTCAGAACATCAAATTAAAAAACCGACCTTGTTTATCAGTCACGCTTCGTCGGACGGCGAATTTGCGAACGCGGTAAAGCAAGAAGTGGAAAAAGTGTTTGCGAATGGTATAAGCGTTTTCTGAACAAGCTCTCAATTGAAAAGGACTGGGTCAAAGGCTGTGGTCAGGTCTTTCATTATCACTTTCGCCGCCAACCTCGCGAGCACCGGCGAACCAGTACCGACGTACTACCCCGCCCCCCCAAACATCTCCCGCCACCGCGCCTTGATCGCCGCCTTCAAGACCCGCGCCACTTCGCGGATACGCTGATACGCAGGCAGCGCACGCACATACGCGTAGAGCCGTTCCTTCCAGCCGGTGATGGCCAGATAGGCCCGATTGAACCAGCCGATAGTGAGCAGGGCCGGTTTGGTCAGCGAGAAGATGCGAGCGAGAAATGCGGTGCCGATAATCTTGGCGATCACGAATACCCACAGGCCATACACGCCGTGCCCATGCGCGATCAGCCAGAACGCGGCCAGCTTGAACGGCAACAAGAAGGCGGCGGGAATGATGAAGGCGATCAACGCGGCATATGGCGGCAGTTTCGCAATCTGTGTCTCGGCCCAATGGATGGGGGGCAGCCTGCCCAGCCACGCCATGAACGCCAGCATCTCGTCCCAGACCCACTCCTCGAGGAAGATCCAGATGGCCAGGGGAATGGTGAACAGGCCGCGAAGCAGGCGGCGCGGCAGGCTCTTCGGCGGGACGTCGTCGGTCACTGCGCTCGTTGCCGGCAACGGGAAGTCATGCGTTCAACTTCATTGGGGATCGGCCACCGCCAGATTGACGAGGCGAGATTCGAGCCGCGCAATATCGTCGCGCAGTGTTTCATTGGCCCGCGCCAAAATCTCCAGATCATTCTGGGTGATGAATGCGCGCTTTTCCTCGGTGAGATATTCGGCGACATTTTCGGTGAATCGTTGCGTGGCATCCTGCCGCCATTCGTGCGTGCGTTTGACGGTATCGACAATACGATGCGCGGCAATATCGCCGACGAGCCGGCTCAGGTCTTCTTCAATGTCCCATTCGATTTCGCGGACGAGACCGGACAGGAATGCGGCGAATTCACTATCGCCGCTGAAAACGATCTCGCGGTATGCGGCTTCCTCGCGCTGCGCCAGGCGAGGCAGCAAGGAAAGCGGAATGCGAAAGGTGACATCCGGCTGAATATCTCCGCCCTCTCCCACCATTTCGGTCCAACCGTCTGGCGTCACGCGCAGGCGGACGTCAAACGGACCGATGCCGGCCTTGATCGACTTGCCGGTATGCTGGGCGAGTGCTTCGCGCGCCAGCGGGTAATCCGACAGCACGCGATTGAAGAGCTTGACGAGCGGATAATTCAGCGCGGCAACCACACCGGATTGGCCTTATTCGACTTGCTGAATACCCGCCAGCAGCCAGGTCGATTGCGGCTCATCGAGCTGTTTGGTGACGTGCCAGACTTCGTCGAGCGACTCGACCGGCGCGTTGACGCCATCCTTGAATTGCCCGGTGAAACGCACGCTGGCGATCATGCGGCGGTTCTTTCCCTCCGCTTCCGTGACGACTTCCAGCAGCCTGGTATCCATGGACACGATTTCGGTGCGCTGTTCAACATTGCCGCGCTCCTGGATTTGCATGGCCAGTTCGGCATACATCTCCGGCGTGGTGAAATCGCGAATGTCGTTCAAGTCGCGTCGGTCGTTGGCGGCCTGCAGGCGGATAAACGCCACACGGCCTTGCCGCAGGAACGGCTCGACCTCGAAATCGGCGGGAATGCGCGGCGCGGCAGTGGCGGCGTCGATAGTGGCCGTCGAGGCATGGCCATCGGCGAGGCGGCTGCCGATTTCGGGCGTCACCACGCCGCCGGATGGGGCGGGCGCGGGACTTGCCGGCGAGTACGATACCGGTGTCGCGCCGGCGTTACCCGCGCCGGCGTACTGCAGGGGGCCCGCGCCGGCAGCGGCTTCCTTGCGGCGCGACATCGCGCGCCAGATCATGAACGCGCCGAAGGCGAGTCCGGCAAAAAGCAGGATATCGAACATCTTGAGGCCACCGAATCCGCCGCCCATGAACAGGGACGCCAGCAATCCGCCCGCGGCAAAGCCGGCCAGCGGCCCCAGCCACTTGCTCATGCCGGACGGTGCCGGCGCAGCGGCGGCAGGCACAGCGGCGGGTGATACCGGCTTGGCCGGGGTGACCGCACCTTGTGACGGCGGCGTCGCGGTATTCTGCTGCACCGAATCGCGTTTCATGCCGATGGATCGCTTGCCTCCCAGCGGCCGCGCATCGGCGTCGGGCATCAGCAGGCAGGTGGAGGTCAAGGCGATGACGATGCCAACAAAAAAGAATTTCATGACGGGCTCAGCTTTCCATTAAGGAGGTGTTACGGAGCAATCTTGTTATTGAGAATTTCGTATGTGTGTGACGGAAAATCAAAAGAATTCGTCATTCCCGCGCAGGCGGGAATCCAGCGTCGTTCGCCGCTTGGTCACTGGTTCCCCGCCTGCGCGGGGACGACGCCACTTGTCTCGACGTTACGCAATTCTCAACAAATGAGGGCGAATCCGCGGATTTCAGCCCCTACTTGCCGATCTTGTACGAATAATTCAGTTCGACATCGGCATCGGTCCGGTTTTCCCACATGAGGCAATAGCGTTCGCGCGCCCGGGCTTCATACAATCCTGATTCGCCGGTGGTGCGGTCGAGTTTGACCGGGTAATAGACCGACTCGCCCTTGTTGTAATGAAGATTGAAATTCACTTTGCTGGCGGACTCGAAGCGGTACTCAAGTTTCTGGCCGGAATCGAGAACCACGCATTTTTCGTGGGGCTTGCCCGGCTTCAGGATCACCGGCTTCGGAGCGGGCGCCTGCGCATAGGCCGGCAGCACCGAGCCCGCGCACAATAGCAGGGCCATGGAGACGAGAACGGCTGGGTGTTTCATATCTTGACCCCCTTGTGCACCGCCACGACGCCGGCGGTGAGATTGAAATACTCGACCCGCGCGAGACCCGCCGTTTCCATCATGCGTTTCAGCGTGTCCTGGTCGGGATGCATGCGAATCGATTCGGCCAGGTAACGGTAGCTGGCCTCGTCGCGCGCGACGTACTTGCCCAGCAACGGCAGGAGGCTGAATGAATAGGCGTCGTAAACCCGGCGCAGCGATTCGTGCACTTGCGAAAACTCCAGCACCAGCAGGCGGCCGGCGGGCTTCAGCACCCGCGTCATTTCGGCCAGGGCCTGTTCCTTGTGGGTCATGTTGCGCAAGCCGAAGGCAACCGTCACCAGGTCAAAAGACTCATCGGCAAACGGCAATTTCTCGGCGTCGCACAGGGCGCCTGGCAACATCAGGCCGACGTTGAGCAGGCGGTCGCGGCCGACTTTCAGCATCGCTTCGTTGATATCCGTCTGCCACACCTGTCCTTTGGGTCCGGCGGCACGGGCAAACGCCAGCGCCAGGTCGCCGGAACCCGAGGCGACATCCAGCACCCGTTCGCCAGGCCGCACATTGGCAAGGTCGACGGTGAATTTCTTCCACAGGCGATGCATGCCGCCGGACATCAGGTCGTTCATCAGGTCATACGAAGGCGCGACCGATTTGAACACCTCGCGGACGCGCGCGCCTTTTTCTTCCTCGCGAACTTCCTGGAAACCGAAGTGGGTGGTCTTGTCCGCGGCCGGTTTCGACGTGCTTTCGGTGGTGTTATCCATGTTCGCTCCACGGTCGGGGTTCTTCATAGGCGGTGACCACAGCCACTTTCCACATTCCATTGCGTTTTGCCAGCGAGTAGGCAGTATTGAACCGCTGCGGCGCCTGCGCACGGCGCTCGATTCGCCACTGCAAATCCACGACGCAAAAATTGTCCCCTTGCGGCAGGAAGGCGCGCTCTTCAAAGTCGGCCCGCAGGAAACCGCTGTTCGCGTACTGCTCGCACAGTGCGGCGTTGTTGGCGTCAAGCGCCGCCGCATCGGCAAACAGTCCGTTTCCGCCGGCGTGAACAATCATGGCCGGCAGGTCGTAATGCGCCGACACGGCGCGGCTGTCCAGGCGATTGAAGGCATCGCGATAGGTGTCAAGAAAGGCTTGAACGTCGGCAGGCATCGATGCGCCCCGCTCATTCGCGTGCCACGGCGGCCTGCTGCATGCGTGCAAGATAGGTCTTCCAGTATTCATCGTGCTTGATGCCGAGATCGTGCAGGTAGTCCCACGAGTAAATGCCGGTATCGTGACCATCGGAAAACACCAGCTTGACGGCGTAGCTGCCGACCGGCTCGATGGCGGAGATTGCGACATTCTTCTTGCCGATCTGCAGCACCTCTTGTCCGGGCCCGTGGCCGCGCACCTCCGCAGACGGCGAATACACCCGCAGGAATTCACAACTGAACCGGAACTGGCGGCCGTCATCGAAAGCGACTTCGAGCTCGCGCGATTTCTGGTGCAGCTTGATCTCGGTGGGTCGGGGTGACTGTGGGGTAAGGCCGGCCATGTCTGCGAAGCCAGGAGGGGAAGCCGTGTATTTTACGCTTACCATCCGGCCCCATCGCAACGGGGTGTCACATAACGTTCACAATCCTGAAATATGATGCACACATGCCTGATGCAGCCAGGAAACCAGCCATGACCAAGCGGACCCGCCGGCCATGAACCCCACCATCCTCGTTGTCGAAGATGAACCCGCGATCCAGGATCTCATCCAGATCAATTTGCAGATGGGCGGCTATCGCGTGCTGACTCACAGCAACGCCGAAGACGCGCTAAAGGGCATCCAGCATGAATTGCCCGATCTCGCGCTGCTCGACTGGATGCTGCCCGGCATGAGCGGTGTCGAACTGGCCCGCCGCCTGCGGAGCGATTCACGCACCAAGTCGCTGCCGATCATTCTCCTGACCGCCAAGGGTGCGGAAGAGGACAAGCTGAAGGGCCTCGACAGCGGCGCGGATGATTACATCACCAAGCCATTCTCCGTGCGGGAACTGGAGGCGCGCATCAAGGCGGTGTTGCGCCGTCGCGCGCCGGAACTCACGCAGGACGTGATCGAGCATCACGGCCTGCGCCTGGATCCCGCCTCGCACAAGGTCACCGGCCACGGCAGGACCCTGACCATGGGGCCGACCGAATTCCGCCTGCTGCATTTTTTCATGACCCATCCGGAGCGTGTTTATTCCCGCACGCAGTTGCTGGATTTCGTCTGGGGCGACCACGTGTTCATCGAGGAACGCACCGTCGATGTTCACATCCGCCGGCTGCGCTCGGCACTGGCGGGCTCCCGGCACGACGAACTTGTTCATACCGTGCGCGGCAGCGGCTATCGTTTCGCCAAGGATTGAACGCGGCGCCCGGCGAGGCGGGGCGCGCACCGGCGGGGTAACATAGCAACCATGTTTTCGCGTGTGTACAAGTCATTCCTGGTCATCGTCCTGCGCGTCACGCTGATCGCAATGGCGGCGGGCGGGATCGCCTGGCTGGCCGGCGACATCCATGCGGCGCTCGCGGTCGCGGCGATGGTGGTGTTGCTGGCGTTCTCGTATTACGCCTGGAAGCTCGCACAACTGTTTCACTGGCTGGAAGACCCGCAGGCGGCAACGTTGCCGGACGCGAGCGGCATGTGGGGAGATGTGCTCGGCAAGCTCTGCCGGCTGATCAAGCAGGAACGCGTGAGTCGGAAATCGCTGTCTGATGCCTTGTCGCGGTTTCAGCAAGCGGCCACGGCGCTGCCGGACGGCGCGCTGATGCTGGACGACGAAAACAATATCGTGTGGCTGAATCCGGTGGCCGAGGTGCACTGGGGCATCTCGCTGACCCATGATCACATGCAGAACGTGACCTATTTCCTGCGCTATCCGGAGTTCATCGAATACCTCAACAAACGCAGTTACGGCGAGCCGCTGCCGCTCAAGGTCACCCGCAAGGATGCGGCCGGCTTGTCACGGGAAATGGCGCTGGTGGTCCAACTGGTGCCGTTCGGCGAGGACCAGATGCTGCTGCTGTCGCGCGATGTCAGCGAGCGCGAGCGCCTGGAAACCATGCGTCGCGATTTCGTCGCCAATGTCTCGCACGAATTGCGGACCCCGATCACGGTAATGGTGGGCTTTCTCGAGACCATTAGCGGCGCCGGCGCCGGCGACCGCGAACTGCTCGACAAAGCGCTTGCCCACATGACCAGCCAGGCGACACGCATGCAGCGGCTGGTGGAGGATCTGCTGACGCTCTCGCAATTGGAGGACACCAGCCATCGACCCGTGCAGGCGCCGATCAATGTGCCGGAATTGATTGCCTCGCTGGTCGTCGACGCTGGACAACTCTCCGTCGGCCGTCACCGGATCAGCAGCGACCTGGCGCCAGACTGGCTGCTCGGCAATCGCGACGAGATCGCCAGCGCGTTCAGCAACCTCATCAGTAACGCCGTGCGTTACACGCCGGAAGGCGGACACATCGAGATTGCCTGGAAAATCGATGCGGGAGCACCGGTGTTTCGCGTGCGCGACAACGGCGACGGCATCGCCCCGGAGCATGTGCCGCGACTTACCGAGCGCTTCTATCGCGTCGACCGCGGCCGCTCGCAGGCGACCGGTGGCACCGGCCTGGGGCTGGCCATTGTCAAACACGTGTTGATGCGCCACGGCGCGCGCCTTGACGTGCAGAGCAGCCAGGACGTGGAGCGACATGGCACGCAATTTTCGATCGTATTTCCGGCAGAGCGGGTGTGCGCCACGCAGCCGAAGCCGCAGGCGGTGGCGGCGTAATCGTCCCGGCCGTGCGCAGCCGGCGGGCATCGAAACTTGCCCGCGCCGACTGGTCAGGGAGATCGCCCGTGCGCCATCGGGCACCCGTCGTACGCCCGGAGGGCGGGAGGCCCGGATGAGGTATCCGGGCTAAAATGAGGCCATCGTGTTTTCGAATGCTGGTGTACTCCCATGATCGGTCTGCTTATCGTCGCCCACGGCACGCTGGGTGAAAGTTTGATTCACTGTGCCAGCCATGTGATGGGTAAGCGCCCGCTGTATTTGCGCCAGCTCGGTGTCACCATGCACGATGAGCCGGATGCGATCCTGCCGCAGGGGCGCGACCTGGTGCGTTTTCTCGACCAGGGTGACGGCGTACTGGTACTCACCGATATCTTTGGCGCGACGCCTTCCAATATTGCCTGCAAATTGCTCGAGCCGGGCCGCGTCGAGGGCGTCTCGGGCGTCAACATGCCGATGCTCATCAAAGCACTCTCGTATCGCGATCAGCCAATGGACGTGCTGATTGAAAAGGC
>JBDTSU010000114.1:0-10488 GCA_039930965.1 Betaproteobacteria bacterium | reverse complement strand
CGTCTGACGGTATCAAGTCGTTCTTCGCGCCGGACGCCAAAGTCGAACTGAAGGTCGATGGACCATTCCAGGTTTACATGAATCCGTTTGCCGAGCCCGGCATGAAGGGCGCCGATGACATGAAGATCATCGGCTTCCAGGACAAGAAGATGCTGACGTTCACCTGGAATGCGCCGCCCTCGCTGCCGGAGGCCCGCAAGCAGCGCACCGTGGTGATCGTGCGCCTGATCTCGCGCGGCGACTCGCTGACCGATGTCACGCTGCATCACGTCGGCTGGGGCGAAGGCGGCGAGTGGGACAAAGCCTATGATTACTTTTCCAAGGCCTGGCCCATTGTGCTGAAGAACCTGCAAAAGCGTTTCGACAGCGGCCCGGTCGACTGGGCGCCGTGGCTGGAACGGCTGCGTCCCAAGGCGGCGCCGGCGGCGGGCGAAAGGAAGTAGCGCGTCAACCCGGCGGCGCTTCACGCCCCGCATCACTCGCCGCCGCCGGCGTCATCAACTCTCCAGTTGCCAGTGCCTGAGGACCCGGTAGACCGGGCCACCGGGCGTGCGCGTGGAATCGACGAGGACGAAATCCTCCACCGGCCATTCGATGGCCGGGAGGCCCTTCGGCGACGGAAACAGCAGGCAATCCCGTGCCACCGTGATATGCGGCTGGTAGCCGATGGCACTGTCGCCTCCCTCGAAAGGGAACTGCGCGCCTCTTAGTTCCTCCCCCAGCGCCATCCACAATTCCTGCAAGGCACCGGGCGGATCCGCGCAGCCCAGCCATGCCACCTTGGCGTCGGGAAAATGCGCGCGCGCATCGATATGCAGGTTGAAACACTTTCCGCGCACGCGGTCGCCGCATCCGAGCGCCACCGGCACGCGTAGTTCCGGTGTCTCTCCCAGAAACGCGAGGGTCATGTGCAGTGTGTCCGGGCGCATGGGCCGGCCACGGTAGTCGCGCACCGCCACATCACGCTGCTCGACGAGCCGGGAGCGTACGTCAGGGCTGGGCCACAGGGCAAAAAACAGGCGCGGCATAATGAGTATCGATCAACGGGAAGACCATGGGTATTTTGAACCGTATCAAGGGAATGATGTTGAACCCGCAGGCCGAATGGGAAAACGTCGCCCGCGAAATGCCCGGCGCCACGGAAATGCTGCGCAACGTCCTGCTGCCGCTGAGCCTGCTCGCGCCGGCGGCCACGGTCGTCGGCATACTGGTGTTCGACACGCGCTGGCATGCCCAGTACGGTTATTCGATGTTACCTGACCGCGCGCCGTTCATTGCGCTGGCTACCTGCGCTTTTGAAATCATCAGCGTGTACTTGCTGGCCGGCGTGTTCTACGTGCTCGCCCGCAGCGAGCGGCAGTCGCCGGATTTCCTGGTGGCGCTGCGGGTGGCGTTGTTTGGCTCGATCCCGGTGCTGCTGTCCGGCGCGATGCTGTTTATCCCGGTCAATATCGTGTTTTCGCTGGTGGCGATCATGTACTCGTTCTACCTTTACTACCTGGGCGCGGCGCGGCTGATCGGCATCCGCCCGGCGGATGCGACGATGTTTGTCGGCGTGGCGATGGTCTGCATGATGGTGCTGTCGAGCCTGCTGGGCGGGTTGGCGGCGGCACTGGGACTGGTCTGACGGCCGGCGCGCGCGCACGCACAAGGCACCGCCACGCCTCAGCAGCAGGCATCGTCCTCCCCGATATCCTCGTTCCACACTTCCGGATGCGCGGCGATGTATTGCGAGAGCATCTGTTCGCACTCCGCCGAATTCATCTCGATGACCTTTACGCCGCGTTCGCGCAGCCAGTCGAGCCCGCCGTGGAAATTCGCTGATTCGCCGATCACGACCGTGCCGATCCGAAACTGCACGATGAGCCCGCTGCAGTACCAGCACGGCGCCAGCGTGGTGACCATGATCTTGTCGCGGTAGCTGCGCTGGCGGCCGGCCTTGCGGAACGCATCGGTCTCGCCGTGCACCGACGGATCATTTTCCTGCACGCGGCGGTTGTGGCCGCGGCCGAGCAGCCGGCCGTGCGCGTCATAGAGCGCGGCGCCAATGGGAATGCCGCCTTCGGCGAGGCCGGTGCGCGCTTCTTCAAGGGCGGTCTGGAGCATGGCGGTATAGTCGGGCATGGGTGTGCTCATCAGGAGTTGTCGGTGGGCGCGACGTGCGTGGGCGATGGCATGAATATAGCCTAGGGTGCCGGCTGCGCGCGGCGCTGGCGCTTGGCGGCCTTGCCGGCAAGGCCCGGCAGGTCGCCCAGCAATGCGCGCGCCGCGTCTGCTGACAGCCTTGACGCCTGCCGGTGAATGTCGGCAGGGACCCAGTCCGGGTAAGGTACCTCGTGTGTGGCATGACGGCCGGAAGCGGTGTGTTCCTCGCGCACCCGCGCGAGCTGCTCCGGTGCGAAGGCGTCGGCCAGCCTCACCAGCGCCGGCCAGAGGCGGCGGTGCACCAGCGTGACCTTGCCGCCGATCAGGCGGCAGACGAGGATATCGTCGCTCTCGGTGACCGCGCCGAGCACCGTGAAGATATGGCGGCCCTGCGCATGCGACCACCAGCTGCCGGCGATCGTCTCGCCGGCGATGGCCTCCGTGAGCCGCGGCGCCGGGCCGCGTGCCGAGACCAGGACGATGCCGCGCTCGCGCACAAAGGCCAGCGCGTCGGCGGCGTTCATGCGCTTCGCGGCCGTGCTAGTGGAGGGCACCAGACGGGCAGAGTGGTCAGCCGGACTTTTCACGCGGCGCCTTGCCGAGCCAGCCGGCCAATATGCACAGGAGCGCGATGGTGGCCAGTGAACTCGCCGCCATGGCCATCGCCGAGGGCGGTGGCGGCGCGATGGTCATGCCGGCAATCGTGACGCCAAGCGTGACCAGCGTGAGAATCGTCAACGAAACCGCCTTGGCTCGCGACAGGCCCGCACCGGGCACAAACAGCCAAAGTCCGGCTGCCACGATCAGCGTCTCGACGCCCAGCGCCGGCGCCATGTGCTGCCACAGTCCGAGCCCCACTTTCATCGACCCGGGCCCGGCCAACGGCAGTTCCGCGACGTGCACCAGCGCGTCGAGCAGCCAGTGCGACAACACGCCGGCGCCCACCAGCGCGGCGGCGCGCAGCCGGTGCGCGTCCCGGCGCGGCATGGCGGCGAAGACGATGGCACCCGCCAGCACCGACCACGCCATGCCGGCGAGCAACCCATGCGAATAGGGAAACGCAAATTCCGCCTGATGGGTACGGGCAAAGTCGGCGGGAATGGCAACGGACTCCCAACCCAGGAGGACAAACAACCAGAGGATGACGTCAAGCAGCAGCGCGGCCAGCATCAGGATGCCGACATTGATACGCCGCTCGGCGCGCCCGACGGCGAGCGCCACCCCCACATGCCCCGCAAACATGACGGCCTCCTGGCAAGTGCGTTCCTGCAATAGGCGAAATGTAGAGTGGCGGTGGTAAAAATGCAAATGGGGCGTTGAACGACGTTTCTTGGTGAGTGCGGTCGGCGGGATAGCCGGACGAAGGGACGTCCCGAAGTGGAAAACACAAGCACCGGCGCGCCATGCAGACCGAAAAGGCCTGAAACGCCGCGCCCATGCTGGAGTTTGTGTTTTGGAAACCGCTCGAAAATTCAAGAATTCGTCATTCCAGCCCCCGATTCAGACACTCGAGGGCAGGCTGCGGCTGGAATCCAGTCCATCGTATTTTCAAGAACTTGGAACGGACTGGGTCCCAGCCTGCGCTGGGACGACGGGGATTGAGAGATTCCCTTTTCACCACCGACGCACTCGCATTACGCCACACGCATGCCCGGCACCCCCATCCCGGCGACCGCCTTTGATCTGGCGTAAAGTGAACGTAAGGTTGATGGTGTTCAATTCACGCCATTGGCAATCTTTTCATTCAAGGAGACGGAGCATGAGCAAGCGTGATGTGGTGGTGCTGGGTGCGGCGCGATCGGCGATCGGGACCTTCGGCGGTGCGCTGGCCGACATCGAGCCGGCCGAGCTGGCCGGCACGGTGATGAAGGAAGCGGTCAAGCGTTCCGGCGTCGATCCGGCCGCGATCAACTACGTGACGGTCGGTAACACCATCCCCACCGAGAGCCGCTTCCCCTATGTGGCACGGGTCGCATCGATCCAGGCCGGGTTGCCGATGGATTCGGTGGCGATGTCGGTGAACCGGCTGTGTTCCTCCGGCCTGCAGGCGATCGTGACGACGGCGCAGAACATCCTGCTGGGCGATTGCGATTACGGCGTCGGCGGCGGCGTGGAAGTGATGAGCCGCGGCGGATATCTCTCCACCGCAATGCGCACCGGCGCGCGCATGGGCGATACCAAGCTGATCGACATGATGGTCGCCACGCTGACCGATCCGTTCGGCGTCGGCCACATGGGCATCACCGCCGAGAACCTCGTCACCAAGTGGGGCATCAGCCGCGAGGAGCAGGATGCGCTGGCGGTGGAATCGCATCGCCGCGCGGCGGCGGCGATCGCCGAGGGACGCTTTAAATCGCAGATCGTGCCGATCGTCAAGCAGACCCGGAAGGGCGAAGTCGTGTTCGACACCGATGAGCACGTCCGGCCCGGCACCACCATGGAAACACTGGCAAAGATGAAGCCCGCCTTCAAGAAGGAAGGCGGCACGGTCACCGCCGGCAATGCCTCGGGTGTCAACGATGGCGCGGCGTTCTTCGTGCTGGCGGATGCGGCGGTGGCGGCGGCCGCGGGGCACAAGCCGATGGCGCGGCTGGTGTCATACGCCGTCGCCGGCGTGCCGAATGAAGTCATGGGCGAAGGCCCGATCCCGGCGTCGCGGATGGCGCTGAAGAAGGGCGGCCTCACGCTCGACCAGATGGACGTGATCGAGAGCAACGAAGCGTTCGCCGCGCAGGCGATCGCGGTGGCGCGCGCGCTGGAACTCGACATGAAGAAGACCAACCCGAATGGTGGCGCCATCGCGCTCGGCCACCCCATCGGCTGCTCGGGCGCCTTCCTCGCGACCAAGGCGATATACGAACTGCATCGCGTCGGCGGACGGTATGCGCTGGTGACGATGTGCATCGGCGGCGGGCAGGGGATCGCGGCGGTGTTTGAACGGCTCTGACGCGCGCGTCGGAATGTAGGTTGGGTTAGGCGAAGCCGTAACCCAACAAGCAGTAGTCGAGACTGAGCGAATCTGTCGGGTTACGCCGCTTCGCGCCTAACCCGACCTACGCAAAGCATCACCGAGTTTCTTCCGCGCGACATTCCCCGCAACGACCATTCGGGTCACTCCCCTAGATCAATTCGCCGCCCCGTGCCGTCCTCTTCAAGCACCATGCGGTCGATCTTCCACTGGCCCAGCGCCATGGTCGCTTCCAGGTAGGCGGTGCCCTTGCCGCGCGGGCCGCGCACGCTGAGCGTGAGATTGGCCTCGCCGTTCGGGCCCGAGTACTTGATGTTGCCCATGGGAAATCCCGTCGTGACGGGCGTGCCCAGAAATTCGGCCGCCTCGCGGCTGGCATCAATGCGCGCGAGGCCGAGCTGGAACGCTTCCGAGTTCTTCATGACCGTGGTGATCGCGAAGAACAGGGCAACGAAAAAGCCCGCAAACACGATATACAGGATGATCGCCCATTTGGCCCATTGGCGCTGGATGTGCCTGAACTCCTCGAGGCTCTGCCATTTCTTGTTGCGCCACGCCCACGCGCTGCCCTTGGCACCCAGCACGAACATCATCACCAGGTTCACGAGCGGCACGAACATCAGTAGCGCGATGAACGTGTTGTTGCCGATTCCCCAGATCCAGTTCAGCAGGAACGCGCCCCAGTTCCATTTGTCGATCTCCGCCGGTACGTCGGCGGTTTTGCCCAGTCCTGATGTGTTTTCCATGAGGCCTCAAGAGGGTCATTGGGGATGATGCGATCATTCGTCTGGACCACGTGATGGGTGATCCACATGGGAGCAAGGTCAGGCTCCTGCCGCCTGCGGCCTGTCCACCAACCGCGCCTCCAACCGCAACTTTACGTCCGGCCATTCGTCGTCGATGATGCTGTAGCGCACGGAATTTCGCTTGCGGCCGTTGGGCATGATGCGCTCATGGCGAATGATGCCTTCTTCCTTCGCGCCGAGCCGGAGGATCGCCCGTCGGGATTTCTCATTGGTTTCATCGGTCGTGAATTGAACGCGAACGCACGCCATCTGTTCAAAGGCCGCGCACAGCATCAGGTACTTTGCTTCGGTGTTGACGAACGTGTTCTGCCACGACGCGGACAGCCAGGTGTAGCCGATCTCGAGCTTTCGATTCGGGTGATCGATCTTCCAGAATCGCGTGGCACCGACGATCTGGCCGCCCTCACGAACCACGATGACGAATGGCATGACGGTTCCCGCCGCCTGGCCTTCGAGCGCGTCTCGCACATAGTCATCGATGGTTTCGGCATTGGGCACGACCGTATAGGGCAGGTTCCAGAGCACCCCATCGGCCGCGGCGGCGACCAGCGCGCCCGCGTCAGACGCGCGCAGCGGGCGTAGCTGGACTCTCGGGCCGGTCAGGGGCAGTTCGATCAACATGGAGGAGATGGCGCGCACGCGTTGCGCGTCCGGCCCTGCGGTGACCCGCCATGCGCCGCGACGCGCCCGGTCCCGTTGTCAGGCACTGATCTTCTTGACACCCGGACGCTCCATCGCCACCTCGGATTGGGCAAACCCCAGCTTCTCATAAAACGCGGCCACGCCGTTGCGCCCCGCCCGCAACACCCAGGTCATGCTTTGATCGTCGCCCATGACGGCCTCCACCAGCGCGCGGCCGACCCCCTTGCGCCGATGCGCCTCGGCGACCACGACCATCGAGATATAGCCGTTAGCCAGGCCGTCGGTGAGGGCGCGCAGGAAGCCGATGACTTCGCCCTGCTCAACGGCCACCAGCGAACGTTGGGAATGCGCCAGCAGCTCGCGAAACTCCGTCGCGCTCGACACCCGCCGGTCCCAGCCGTTGGCGACCAGAAGCGATCGCGCGGATTCCATTTCGTCAGGCCGAATGCGGCGGATCTCCATCTCAGTGCGCCTGTGCTTCGTCAGGGTCGAGGTTCCGCGCCTGTGCCGGCAGCGCGACCGACGGCAACCGGCATGCAAGCAATCGATGTTTCATATTTCATCTCCCGATCAGAATCCGCAGCGTACTCCAACACATTGGCAACGGCCGATCAATCGCGGTTGACTTTACCGCACGCCGCACGCCACGCCTACGCCGCATCCGATGGGGTGTTGGATGGGATCGAAGCCGAGAGATCATGCCGGTGACTCAACCACGTCAGCCCGGCAAACAGCACCAGCCAGACAACGGTACGAAACGTCATCGCGCGAAGACTGTCAGCCGCCACCGCGCTGCCGGTCACGTACCCGTAGCCGATCGCGCACAGCACCAGAACATTCAGCGCAAGGATCACGGCCGCCGCCGCTTTGCCGCGGGCAAGGCTGCGCCACGCCATGACGCCAGCCACCAGGTACGCGACTCCCATCGCGGTGTTGTAGATCAGCAGCGGTTGATACACGACGTATCCCGGATCGGCACCGGCCATGACACGAGTGCCCGCGATGACCGTTATCAGGCCGAACACGAGCGCCACGAGCGCGAGGACTCGCTGGAGGATCTTCACATAACGGGGTGGATTCAATTCAGGTTCCGAAAAAGTCGCGACCACGTTGGCAGCATGCCTCAAGAATGAGTTGTTGGGGCATCGGCGTTGCCCGTTCCTGATTTGGCAATGGCGCCAAAGCCGAAGTAAGTCCTGATCCGGCTCGTTTGAAACACGAGTGCGGCGAGCGCCGTGAACAGGCAGACTCCACCCAGGATGATGGCGAGCCTGAGATAGGGCGCACCCGCCTCATTTCTCGCCATCACCAGGAAGAGAATTGAACGCAGCCACTCCACGGCGCCCAGCAGCAGGCCCATCTGCAGCACGCGGGCCGCCCATGGGCGGCGCACAAAGATCAGGCCAGTCATGAGCAAGGACAGAATGATTCCCGGGTAATTCTCCGCCCGGTAATAGTGGGCCGCCAGCAGCAGGAAGCCAATGACGGGTGGCGCCAGGTATAAAGGGATCATGAAAGGGCTAGCAGTTTGTTGAAATTCTCGGTATTCACAGTTTTCGTACTCTTAACCGGGCACTTCTCCCTTTGGAAAAGAGGGAAGTAGTCTGTATCGACCACGAATCGCCGGGACATGTCGAAATTCAGCAAACTGCTTGCGTTGAAGTTGAACACGGGTTGGGCCCGATCATCACAGGTGGCTAAAAAATGCCGGTGCGTTTTGCCATTGGTCATGCAGCCCGTCAACATAGGCGATGGGGACTTTTGAAAGCGCTTCGTCCGTGACATCGTTGAGACAGCCAAGATTGACGCCATACATTTTCCCGATGGGCGTTTCATTGCCAACGCCAAAGCAGCGAACGCCGCAGTGCCGGCAGAAATAGTGATGGTTCTTCCTGGTGTTGAACAAATACTGCGTCAGCTCAGACTCGCCCGTAAGTAAACGGAAGTTCTCGGGCTTGGCGACAGCCGGCCAGAAACGAGTGCGCCGGCAAATGGAGCAGTTGCAACGGTATGAGCTTTGAGTGAGGTCAAGTTTCGCCTCAAAGGTCACCGCGCCGCAATGACAACTACCGTGATATGTCTTTGGCATCATGAACTCCTGTCAATACCCGAGAGCGAGTTTTCCTGGCGCAATGCCGGAGATAATCGGCGCGAAAACGAGGGTGACAAAGCATGCCCGTTGCGTGTCCGGTTATACGACTTGCCAGGTTCGTCAATCCGGCATCTCGTAATCATGCCGCTTGTCGCGATCCCAGGACAAGTATTGAACGAACTCCCCGTCATTTCCGTCGGGGTCGTAGAAGTAGAATAGGGGATGAATGGGGCGTGCGTTCGGCGGTGTTGAATTTTGGTAGCCCGCCGCGCTGAGGCGCTCACGCACTGCGGCGGTATCATCGACCTCAAAAGCCAGGTGGTTCAATCCGGGAAGGTCCTTGTATGGCTTTCCGCGCTTCGCTGCGCCGGGATTCGCCTGAGTCAGCGCAATATATGGGTCAACAAATGGGTGATGGGCTTCTGGTTCATGTCGCGGTTCCCCGTTGTTGACGGCTAACGACCCTGCTCAGCGGCGAGGCACAGCGCCGATTCCGTGCCGCCGAGCACACGATCTATTGCGAGGACGGCGCGGCCACGATGTCCTTTCGTCCGCTGCAGCGCGTTGTTAGATGTCAACTTCACAGTGCACCCCAGGCGAAGGCGGACGATTGAGTAGGCACTACCGCAGTCCCTCGCGCAACATCTGCCCCTGCAACAGGGTATCTGGCGCCTCGCTCCAGTTGCAGAGCGCGAAAAGACCCATGCGCTTTTCAGGCACCCAAGTGAAGGTGGCGACGTAACCATAGAAGAATCCGTTGTGATGGACCACGTCCATGTCCTGGATCCGGTCGTGGATCAGACCGGCGGCGTAGTTCGTGGCCTTTCCATCGGATGTGGCTCCGCGCTCCATCATTCGCGCACCGAGGCGCGGGCTTGAAGGAATCGCATTTGGATCGTCGAAGACTCGAGTCCATTTTCCGAGGTCGTTGACCGTGGTAAGAAGACCGCCTGCGCCCACCAGGGCAAAGCTGGTCTTCACGACACCATACTTCTCGCGACCTTGCGTGACGTAGCCAACGGCCCGCCCCGGCACCTCGATCGACGGATCGTCGTAATACTGCGTGTCCTTCATCCCGAGGGGCTTGAAGAGCGCTTCCCGCGCAAAATCGCGCAGTGATTTCCCGCTCGCGCGCCGAATGATCTCGCCCATCAGGAAATAGTTGGAGCTGCTATACCGATACAGCTCGCCCGCTGAGTTGATCGGCTTCGCCTTCGCGATCATCACGAGGACTTCTTCACGCGAGGGCGGATTCTTGACCAGATCCCGGCGAGCCTCCGCAACAAGACGGTAGTAATCGGGAAGGCCGCTCGTCTGGTACACGAGATGGCGGATGGTGATCGGCGGTAAGTACTCCGGTAGCTCCGGAAGGTAGTTGCGGACATCGTCGTCGAGCGAGGCCTTGCCCAACTCGACGAGACGAAGTAAGGCCGCCGCCGTGAATTGCTTGGAGACCGAGGCGGCGTAAAAGATGGTGTCGGGTGTAATTCGGACACCGCGCTCGATACTCGCCAGCCCATACCCGCCGCGAGCGACCCAACGGCCTTCCTTGATGATGCCCGCCGCACAACCGGGAGCCGCGCCCTTCGAAAGCGGCGCGAGGAGCCCATCAAGTCGTGTCTGGAGCGTCGGCGCGACGGGAGGTTGGCCCGCCGCCTTGAGCGAAATGGCAATTAGTGCCGCAGCAAGAACCATGGTGGATTGCCTTGTGATATCACAAGTGGGTCGCAAAAGATCGATCGAGCTCATTGCTCGAAGCACCTCACCAGCCGCGCACCTGACATCTAACGTCCGCTCGCGACGGTCGGTCTCGAACGCCCTGTTGGGCAGCAAGT
>JBDTSU010000113.1:0-10493 GCA_039930965.1 Betaproteobacteria bacterium | reverse complement strand
TGAAATGCTCCACCACGCGGAACTGGTCATCCCGCAAGAAGCCCGGATGCAACTCTTCCCGAAAACACCAGAAGCCACCCGGCCACAGCAGGATATTGTCTGGATACATGAGTCACCGCCAGAGATTCATGAGGCAACGCTACTCCGCGACGCACCCGCTTTCCGTTCGGCAACGTACGTAAGCTCCACTTGTCGCACGGCGCTAGATGCCCGATTTGCCGCAAGGCGTGACACGGGAACCGGCGCGACGTCCGGGGACTCCAGGAACTCCCGATTGCGCGGATCCCTTGTCATTTTCCAACTATTACCGCCGCGCACGGGCCATGACTTGATGGCAATTGGCGGCGGCGGGCGGGTTCGCCTTCTTCGGCGTCCCTGTGGGCTATATCGAGGACCCGCGTCAGGTATTCCCCGATGCCGCCGCCACCTCGCAGGCATAACATGAGTGTGTAGCAAGCCGGCGATTCCGTTGAACGTCGCGCCCAACTCTAACCCGGGAGAACGCCATGTCCGCAACCATGAACCTGAACGGCACTCGAATCATGATCATTGACGACAGCCATGTCATTCGCCACTGTGCGAAGACTTTCCTGACGCCGGCCGGCTGTGAGGTTTCCGTAGCAGTGGATGGATACGATGCGCTGGCGATTATCGCGGACGTGTCTCCCGATCTCATTTTTCTCGATGCGATCATGCCACGCCTGGACGGATTCAAGACCTGCTCGCTGATCAAGAGTAGTGACAAGTACAAACAGATACCCATCATCATGCTTTCGGCAAGGGACAGCTTGTTTGACCGGGTCCGCGGCCGCATGGCGGGCGCGTGCGACTACATGACCAAGCCGTTCACCAAGGAGCAGTTGCTGCAGGCCGTGATGGCAAACGCGCCGAGGCCGGCGCGCCATGCCGCGCTTTCGACAAGCCTGGCGTTTTCTCCCGCCTGAGCCGTTGTCTTTCCGCCGGCAACTGCCGGGATGGCGGGAACACGGGCATTACTCCAACGACAAAACGTGTCGGACAAATGGCGACCTGGCTTTCATGGTCCGACT
The DNA here is from genome assembly GCA_039930965.1 of Betaproteobacteria bacterium. Lineage (GTDB taxonomy): Bacteria > Pseudomonadota > Gammaproteobacteria > Burkholderiales > Usitatibacteraceae > UKL13-2. Next base: position 9,444 of record JBDTSU010000113.1, on the reverse strand, counting down.
GCTTCCAGGATGTACGTTTGTTTGACAAGATTTCTCAACGCTTCATAGCCGGACATTGTGATGAGCATTGAACCATGAGCGACCCTGCCCTTCAGTTTGCGTTGAGGGCAAATGACGCCGCGTTGCTGCGCGCGCAGGAAATGGCGAGACTATCCCACGTCATTGCCGGCGCGGGCGGCATTTTCGAGGCGTGGTCCGAGTCATTTCCGCTGCTGGTGGGGCTCGAAGATCGCACCATGCCGAGAAGCACCGACGCATGGCTCGATCTTGTGCATCCCGAAGACCGCACCAACCTCCGCTTGAAGGCGCTCCGGGCCGGCGCCGCGGGCAAGCGCGCCGATGTCGTGTACCGGGCAAGGCACGCCAATGGGCATTGGGTAGTTGTCCGGCAATCGATGGAACCACAGTCGGACCACGCCGATTCAGATGGCGTCCGGCGTTGGTTCCACACATTTCAGGACATCACCGGGCAGGCCGGGACCGAAGCACACCATTGGGAGAGTCAACCTCTTCTGCAGGCGCTGGTCGACAGCACATCGGATTTCGTATTCGCCAAAGACTTGGCCGGACGCTATTTGTTGTTCAACGCGGCAGCCGCGAAAGTCACCGGCAAAGACGTCGATGCGGTGATCGGCCGGGACGACAATTTTGTGTTCCCTTCCAAACAGGCCGCCCAGATCAGGAAAGACGACATCGAACTCTGCGCAGCCGGCAAGACCGTCACAGAAGAGATTGCGATCGTTGTCGCCGGCGGCGAGCAGCAAGTGCATCTCACCACCAAGGGGCCGCTGCGGAATGCCGACGGCGAGACCATTGGCATGTTTGGCATTGCCCGCGACATTACCGGACGAAAACGCGCGGAAGCAGAAGCCTTGCGCGATGCTGAAACCCGCGCCGAAATCGTCATAGTGCAGCAAGCCATGACTTCCGACACGCTGGAACCGCAGCAGTTGATGGACCTCGTTGCCCATCACGCCCAGGCGCTCACCCGGGCAGATGGCGCGACCGTGGAATTGGTGGCGGACCGCGAGTGCATGGTGCGAGCTGCCACCGGCACAATGCGTGAATTCGCCGGCGGCCGTTTCCAGCGCAGCACCAGCCTGTCTGGCGCAGCGGTACAGCATGGCGAACTGCTGATATGTGACGATACCGACACAGACAGGCGCGTGGACCGCGACCTTTGCGCCAAAACCGGCATGCGGTCCCTGGTGGTGGCCCCCTTTCAAGCGAATCCGCAGTCCTTTGGCGTGCTGAAGGTGATCGCGATGCGGCCCGGCGCCTTCGTGCAACGCGACATTGACAATCTGCAGATTCTGGCGGAGTCATTGGGCGCCGCTTTGCAGCGGCATTATGCCGTCACGCGTCTGCAGGCTTCCGAGGCGCAGTATCGCCTGCTGTTCGCGAACAATCCGCACCCGATGTGGGTCTACGACATCGCCTCGCTGCGGTTCCTCGCCGTCAATCAGTCCGCCGTCGAGAAATATGGTTACACCGAGCAGGAGTTCCTCGCGATGACCATTGTCGACTTGCGGCCGAAGGTCGACATTCCGGCGCTGATGGAATCCCTGCGCGCCGCCTCGCCCGACAGCAAGCACTTCGGACAGTGGCGACATGTTCACAAGGATGGGGCCATCATCGATGTCGAGATCTCGTCGGACGCCATCAGCTTCAATGGCACTCCTGCTCGACTGGTGCTGGCGAACGACATCAGCAAACGCCTGCAGGCCGAGCGCGAGCACGAAAAACTTGAGGCACAACTGCGCGAATCGCAGAAAATGGAAGCGGTAGGCACCCTGGCAGGCGGCATCGCGCACGACTTCAACAATATCCTGGCCAGTATCCTTGGTAACGCCACACTGGCTCAGGAGGATACGGCCGCCAATCCGCTTGCCCAGGAAAGCCTTCGTGAAATCGATCGCGCCGCGAAACGCGGCAGGGAACTCGTGCGCCAGATACTTGCCTTCAGCCGGCGCGAACCAACACTTCGGCATGCCATCGACCTTTGCCCGATCGTCGAGGAATCGGCCCGGCTGCTGCGGTCCACGTTGCCGCCCAAGATCAGCCTTGATGCCAAGTGTGAAGCAGGTTTGCCGCTGGTGCTTGCGGATGAAACCCAGATCGGGCAGATCATTCTCAATTTGGGCACGAACGCGACCTACGCGATGAAGGGCATGGTGGGACTCGTCACCATTCGCGTGAGCAAGGTGGTACTCGACGCCGTGTCGGCGAGCGTCAATCCGGATCTCCGGCCGGGTACATACGTCCTTCTCTCGGTGCAGGATATCGGCCAGGGAATGGCTCCTGCGACGTTGGCGCGGATTTTCGAACCATTCTTCACGACCAAGCCGGTCGGCGAGGGAACCGGCCTTGGCCTCGCGGTGGTGCATGGCATCATGCACGATCACGATGGCGTGATCGTGATCCAGAGCGAACCCAACCGGGGTACGCGCTTTGAACTGTATTTTCCCGAAACGAAAGTGCAATCGAGGCCGGCGAAAGGCGTTTGTGCCACGTCGCAAGGCGCCGGCGGCAGCGGTCAGCATGTCCTTTATATCGATGACGACAGCGGCATGTTGTTCCTGGTCAAGCGGTTGCTCGAGCGGCAAGGGTATCGAATCAGCACATTTTCCGACGCGTTCACCGCGCTCGAAACGCTGCGTGCGGCGCCGGCCGAATTCGATCTGGTGATCACCGATTTCAACATGCCGACGCTGTCCGGCCTGGACGTTGCGCGCGAGTGCCGCGCCATCGCACCCGGTTTGCCGGTTGCCATCGCCTCCGGCTACATCACCGACGAGTTGCGCTCACAGGCTGAGAATGCCGGCGTCCGTGAATTGCTTTTCAAGCCAAATTCAGTCTCTGAATTTTGCACAGCCGTTCAACGTATGCTGGCGAATGCCGGGCGCGATGCGTCGCCGGAGAATCACCAAGCGGCCGCTCATGACAGTGTGGCACGGTAAACCAGCTGTTCCGCATTGAAGTCCCAAATGGATGCGGCACCCACACGCCCCCGTCTCAAAACTCCCAAGTGACGCTCAATTGTCGTCAGGCGCCGCGCCTTTCGCCTGCGCCACCCCGGATTGGGCACGCGGCAACGTAATCACAAATGCGCTTCCTGTTGCCGGCGCCGATGAACCGGAAAAAGTCCGGCGTTTCTTGTGAATTTTTTTTGAATAACAATAAACGGTAACAGGCGCCGCTCCTCATAAATGTCGGGTATCAGGCATCGAATCCACGCGCACCGTAACGGTAAGCAACATCAGCTTGGGTGGTTCACCACAATGTCCTGCACGCCCGCGCTAGGAGCTGATTGTGCAACCACTTGCGGCGCCGATCTGGGACTCGATCAGGTGTGCCTTTTCGACCGCGCCTCCGGCCAATAGGGCCAATACCGGCGATTAACTTCCTCCACCCAGCCATGGGCTGCGATGCGCTTTTGCAGGATTTCGCCTACGACGCTTTCAGTAGTTTCGAGTGTCGTTTCCGGCTTTTTCGCAGGCACGGAACATGGTGAGCGCCGCATACTGCGTACTAGTCTGCGATTCATGTGGCGAACGGTCGAGGCATCAGGCTTCCACTTCCCGGAGGGCCGCCGCAGACTTTTCGGCCCGGCGGGAAACGGGTGCAAGCGTTGGCGGGGCCGCCGATTCTTGAATGGGTTGGAGGGCTCCAATTTCAATTTGAATGAAGGGAAGAAACCTTGCCGAATTCGTCACTTTCGCGTCATTTCCGCGTCAAAGCTTGCTGCCGCGTAGCGTCCGCACTGCTGGCCTCGCTTGCGTGCGGCAGTGCGTTTCCGCAAGCAAGCATGACCCTGCCGCTGGCAGGCACACAAACAGGAACGCTGGAAGACGTCGCCATCGAAGACTTGTTCAAGTTGACGGTAAGCGCGGCCACGCGGCAAGCGCAAACGCTGAATGACGCGCCGGCCGCGGTCACCGTCGTCACGGCAGAAGACATCCGCCAATTCGGCTATCGCACGCTGGGTGACGTGATCGGCAGCATCAAAGGTACCTACATCAGTACGGACCGAGCCTATCAATATCTGGGTTTTCGCGGCTTTGCCCGTGCCGGCGATTACAACACGCGGATATTGCTGCTGATTGACGGCAATCGCGTCAATGACAATGTTTATGAGCAAGCCACCATTGGTTCCGAGTTTCCATTGGAAATCGAATCGGTGGAACGGGTTGAATTCGTGCCCGGCTCCGCGTCGGCGCTTTATGGAAGCAACGCGTTCTTTGGCGTCATCAACGTCATCACCCGGCACGACGACAGCAAGCCCGGCACCCGGGCCGTGGTCAAGGCGGATAACCAGAACCGCTGGATCGCATGGGGCGGTCACACCGGCCGATTCGGCGGCGATGGGCGCTTCAGTGTCGACGTGGCGCAGCGCGGTGGCGCCGGGCCTTCGCTCTACTATCCGACATTCGATGCGCCCACCACCAATTTTGGGCATGAAAACGGTGTTGATTTTGAAAAGACACAGCGCCTTTGGGCAAAAGTGTCCGTTGCCGGATTTGGCGCGTCGCTGATTCACAGCGACCGGCACAAGGGCTTGTCCGGCGCGCCGTATGGCGTGACCTTCAACGACGCGGCGTCCCAATACCGCGATGTTTTTACCTCGCTGGATGCATCGAAAACCATTGCCTTATCGGACCAGCTTGATGTATCGCTACGCGGTTTCTGGGGACAATACCGATTCCAGGGCACATATTCATATGCTCTCTCGCCGATGAACCGCGACTTTTCGCAAGGCAACTGGTATGGCGCCGAATCACACCTGACCTGGCGCGGCTGGCGCGGTCATACCGTGATGGCCGGATTTGACTTCCAGCGTGACAGCAAGTTGCTTCAGCGCAATTTCGACGTCGAACCCTATGCACTCTACCTGGAGGACAACCGCCAGGTGAATCACATGGCCTTGTATGCACAGGACGAGTGGCGGCTTGGCTCCTCCATACTTGACCTTGGCTTGCGCCACGACCGAACCGACAATGGAACAACCACCACCAATCCGCGCGTGTCCTGGGTGCTGCCATTTGGTGACGGTTACGTGTTCAAGACGCTGTACGGTACCGCCTATCGCGCACCCAATGTGTACGAGAAATACTACTTTGTAAGCACGGGTGCAACGCCGGCCAGGGCCAATGCCGACCTCAGGCCTGAACGCATCCGCAGTCTCGACCTCATTCTGGAGCGCTCATACGGCAACTGGAGTGGCGGGTTGAACGCCTATATCTACCGCATGACCGGCCTGATTCAGCAGGGGCTGGACCCAGTCGATGGCAGTTTTGTGTTTGCCAATATTGCCGGCGTTCGCGGCAGAGGGGTGGATGCCGAGGTCAAGCATCGCTGGGCCAATGGGGCCGCGTTTCAGATGAGTGTTTCACTGCAGGGCGTGCACGAATTGCAGACGGCAAGCCGTTCAGCCAACTCGCCCTCGCGTCTGCTCAAGTTACGCTTTTCAGTGCCGCTCTCACCGCGCGGAGCCACCCTTGCCCTCGACATGCAAGGCATCTCGCGCCGTCTGGGGGACTCCGACTCGGTGCCCGGCAGTGATAGCGCCAATCTGATATTGAACAGAATCCAGCTCATGAAGGGGCTGGAGTTTGGGGCGGGCATCTACAACCTGTTCAATTCGACCATTCTGCATCCGGTTCCCATCTCGGGGTATCCGTTCAATTCGATGCAGCAGGACAGACGCCAGGTACAACTGTGGTTGCGCGCACAGCTATGACGTTTGGATGGCCACTTCACGAGGCACGGCAGCGCGTCCAGACGCGCATATTGGCGCCGCTGCTGGTGTGTATTCTGGCAGGTAGCGCCGGATCGGCCGGTTCGCAGGAAGAGGTCTCCGAGGCCGTCCTCAAGGCGGCGATCGTCGCCAACTTTTTCCTGTTTGTTGAGTGGCCGGATGTTTCAGGTGGATTGCGCCTGTGTGTCGCCGGGCGCGGCGACACCGCCGATGCAGTGCTGGCAACGGAAGGCCGCATGATCAAAGACCGCGCCATCGAGACGATGCGCCTGGCCACACCCGAAGACGTGCTGGGACGGCGATGCAAGATTCTGTTCATCCCCGCCGGCAACGAGCGCCGCGCCATCGAATTCGCTCGGTCTGCGTCTGGATCGGCCATCCTGATCGTGGCGGAGGGCGACGTGCTCACCATCGGCCAGGCGCATATCGTGTTGACACTTGACGCGCGCCGTCCGGTGCTCAACATCAATCTGACCGAAGCGCGCCGCGCAGGATTGGACATCAGTTCCCGCCTGTTGCGTCTCGCCAGAAAGGTGACATAGAGATGAAAGGCCCGTTGCGCGACTATTTCGCGACTTCCGTGCGGCGCCGTCTGATGTTGATGATGATGCTGACCGTGCTGGCCGTGCTCGCGCTCGCAACATTCGCGTTCCTGATCAGCAACGCACTCGAGGCCCGCCGTGCCCTTGCCCGGGAGCTGGACACACTGGCGGAGGTGGTCGGCGTCAATAGTGCTGCCGCGCTGAGTTTTGGCGACCGGAATGCTGCCGCGGAAAATCTCTCCGCACTGCGGGCCCATCCCGATGTTCTGGTCGCGGGATTGTTTACGGTCCGCGGCGAACTGTTTGCCGAGTATTTCCGGGACAACAACAACCAGGAGCAAGGCATCAGGGAGATGCAACGGGAATATCAAGGCCGTCTGGAACTTGCGCGGCACCGGTCCGATGGTCACGCAATATTTGACAAAGAGTTTTGGGAAGAAATTGAAGTCGTGCGCCCGGTATTGCTCGATGGTCAGCCTATCGGCACACTCGTTATCGAGATGAGTTTTGCGCGGCTGCATGAAAGCATTGGCCGCAGCGTCGTCATCTCCGCCGCGGTGATTGCCGTGGCCCTGTTGATCGCGATGTGGCTATCAGCAAAGCTGCAGCAGACCGTTTCCGGCCCGGTGCTGAGACTGGCGGAAACCATGAGGGAGGTGACGGCCACCGAGGCGTACGGCACCCGCATCAGCTCCAGTGGCCGGGACGAGATCGGCGCGCTGTTCAATGCGTTCAACCAGATGCTGGAGCAGATCCAGTTACGCGACCAACGGCTCGCCATCGTGAGTGAGCGCCTCAATCAGACACTGGGCGCATCGGGCATCAGCCTGTGGGAGTTTGATATTGACAAGGGCTGTATCCACTTTGACGTACGCTGGGCCGATATGATCGGCGCACAACCGGGCGAGAGCAGCGCCACCCCCGATGAGTTGGCGAAGCTCCTGACGCCAGAGGACCGCGGGCGCGTCTTCGCGCAGGCGATGCTCGTTCTCAAGGGTACGGTGCCGCAATATGACATCGAACACCGCGTCAGAACACATTCCGGCGACATGATATGGGTGCACAACCGCGGCCGGGTGGTGGAGCGCGACGCAGGCGGGCGCGCGCTACGCGCAATCGGGACCAATATCGACATCACACAGCGCAAGCAGGCCGAGATAGAGCTGCGTAGCGCCAAGGAGGCAGCCGAGCAGGCGAGCCGCGCCAAATCCCAGTTCCTCGCCAATATGAGCCACGAGATCCGCACACCGATGAACGGCGTACTGGGCATGACTGAACTGCTGCTCAACACGGAACTAAGCGAACGCCAGCGAAGACTTGCCGAGACGGCCCGCCAATCGGGTGCGGCGCTGCTGGGCATCATTAACGACATTCTTGACTTCTCCAAGATGGAAGCCGGAAAGCTGGAACTTGAGCACATCGGCTTCGATCTGCGCCAGACCATGGACGAGGTTATCGGCCTGTTCGCCGAGCCGGCGCAGGCAAAGCACATTGAGTTAGCCTGGTATGTGCAGGAAGCGGTACCGTCATCACTGCGCGGCGACTCTGGACGGCTGCGGCAGATCCTGACAAACCTCGTTGCCAATGCAATCAAATTCACCGATCGCGGGGAGGTTGTCGTGCGTCTCTCCCTGGATCGTATCGATGGCGATCTCGCGGTGTTACGTTTTGAGGTGAGCGACACCGGCATCGGCATCTCGCCGGACGCGCAGACCGGGATATTTAATGCGTTCACCCAGGCAGACAGCAGCACGACGCGTCAATACGGCGGCACGGGTTTGGGGCTCGCCATCAGCAGAGAGCTGGTCGCGCTTTTCGGTGGGGAAATCGGTGTCACGAGCCGGCTCGGCCGCGGCTCCACATTCTGGTTTGTCGTGCCTTTCGAACTGCAGGGCGATGCGGCGCTTTGTGCGGTGCCGCGGCATGACGGGCTGCGCGATGTGCGCGTTCTTATTGTGGCCGACAGTGCCGTCAACCGGGCCATCCTATCCGACCAGCTCAAGTTGCTCTCGATGCACGTCAACACTGCCACCGGTGGACAGGAGGCCATGGATGCGCTAAGCGGTTGTGCCGGACACGATGCCTATCGCATTGCGGTGCTGGATATGCAGATGCCCGAAATGGACGGGGTAGAGCTGGCGCGCTTAATCCGGCGCAGCGCCGGGCTCGAGGACATTGAGTTGGTCCTGTTAAGTTCGATCGGCCACGATGTGCCGATCGAGACCCTGCGCGAACTGCGGGTACAACGCTGGCTCACCAAGCCGGTGACCCAACAGCAGTTACGCGCCTGTATGCTCGAAATTGCGGGAATCGACAGACCGGCGCCCGTCCCCTCTCCAGGACCCTCTCCGGAGCCTTCACACCCGCCGACACAGGAATCCCGCGGCCTGCACGTGCTGATCGCAGAGGACCATCCGTTCAATCAGATGGTGGCGAGGGAAATGCTAAGGGCAATCGGCTGCACCAGCCACGTCGCCGCAAACGGGCGCGAGGCACTCGACGCGATCGCGCAGGATGCCTATGACGCGGTGCTGATGGACTGCCAGATGCCCGAGATGGATGGCTTCGAAGCAACGAGAATGTTGCGCGCGCGCGAGGCCGCCACCGGCGCGCAACGATTGCCGGTGATTGCGCTGACCGCGAGCGCGATGGAAGGCGACCGGGAACTTTGCCTTGCCGCCGGCATGGATGCATACCTCGTCAAGCCCTACAGCCAGCAGCAACTCGAAGAGGCGCTTCGACACTATGCGGAACAGCGAAATGGCGCGGGCACTGCCGCTTCCCCGGATGTTGCCGATACGGCTCAATAGGGGCTTGATCGAAATGCGCTCGACAAGCTTCGCGTTCTGGACGAGCCGGGCAACGGCACGGTACTGCGACGTCTGATCGGCATCTACTTGAAGCACACACCGGGACGGGTCGAATCGATGCGACTCACCGCGAATGCCGGCGACACGGCGGTGGAATCGAAAGCCTTGCAGGTCGAGAAGCTATTGAATGCCGAACTGACAAAGCCCTAGCGGTTTATTGAATTTAGGGAACCTCTGATCAACTGTAATTCCCCCGAACAACCAGAAGGATTGCGCGCATGTTGCGCTTATTGCACTCGCCGAAAGCCTATCGCGACAGCGCAATGGGTGAATC
>JBDTSU010000112.1:0-10549 GCA_039930965.1 Betaproteobacteria bacterium | reverse complement strand
GTATCGGCGTGAACCCGCCGCCAATGGACGCTTCCATTGAGCGGTACCTGAATTTCCTGACGCATGAGCGGCGGCTCGCCGCGCTGACCGTCAAGAATTACCGGCGCGATCTGGATTTGCTCAACGGTTTCGCGAAGGATCGCCGCACCGGCAGCGAGCGGGCGTTGGACCAGCTTACCCAGACCGACATTCGGCGATTCGCCGCCGCCTTGCATGGCAAAGGGCTCAGCGCCAAGACACTCGCGCGCGTGCTCTCCGGCTGGCGCGGCTACTTTGGCTTTCAGGTGCGCGAGAAACAACTCGCCATCAATCCGGTCGAGGGCGTGAAGGCGCCCAAGGCGGCCAGGCGCCTGCCGCAGACACTATCGCCGGACGAAGCGGTGCGGCTGGTCAGCTTTGCCGACGACACGCCGGAGGGCATTCGCGATCGGGCCATTTTCGAACTCCTGTATTCGTCGGGCCTGCGCGTCTCCGAGGTCACCGCGCTCGATACCGACGGCATCGATTTCTCGACCTGTGAAGTGCGCGTCACCGGCAAAGGCAACAAGACCCGCATCGTGCCGGTCGGCAAGCACGCCATGGAGGCGATCTGGCGCTGGCTGAAGACCCGCCGCACCTTCAAGGGGGCTTCCGGCAGCGCGCTGTTTCTGGGTTCACGCGGCAAGCGCATCGGTCCGCGGGTGGTGCAGATGCGCATCAAGCGCTGGGCCACGCAGCAGGGGCTGACCATCGATCCGCATCCGCACATGTTGCGGCATTCCTTTGCCTCGCACGTGCTGCAGTCATCCGGCGACCTGCGGGCGGTGCAGGAAATGCTCGGTCATGCCAGCATTGCCTCGACGCAGGTGTATACGCACTTGGATTTTCAGCATCTGGCCAAGGTCTATGACACCGCGCACCCCCGTGCCAAGAGGAAGAAATGACGCCTCGCCGCCGGCGCATTCTGCATGGGTCCCGAAATGTCCTGCTCGGCGCCCTCGCGTTGGTCGCGTTGGCATTCATCGGCGTCTATTTTTTGCTTCGTGCCAGCTTGCCCAGGCTCGACGGCGAGGTTTCTGCGGTCGGCCTGAGCGCGCCGGTCACGCTCACCCGCGATGAGCGCGGCACCGTTCAGATCGCCGCACGGGACATGCGGGATGCGGTGCGCGCGCTTGGTTTCGTGCATGCGCAGGAGCGATTTTTTGAAATGGACCTCGCGCGCCGCTCGGCGGCCGGCGAGCTCTCGGCCCTGCTGGGTGGCGCGACCCTGAAGACGGACAAAGGCAAACGCAGCCACCGCCTGCGTGCCCGCATGGAGGCGGCCTGGAAGTCCCTGCCGCCGGCGGAGCGTGAAACGGTGGGCGATTACACTGCCGGCGTCAATGCGGGCCTTGCGGCGCTGGGATCAAGGCCGTGGCAATACTGGCTGCTGAGAGCCGATGCGGAACCCTGGCGCGAGGTCGATTCGCTGCTGCTGGTGGCAGAGATGTATTTCATGCTGCAGTCGCGCGGCATCGAGGAGCGATTCGCCGACATCGAACTCAGGAAGCGCATTGGCGATCGCGTATTCGACTGGCTCAAGCCCACCGGCGGCGAGTGGGACGCCGCGCTCGACGACAGTACCGTGACGCCGCCCGCGTTGCCGTCGGCGGCCGAACTGGATACCCGCAAGCCGGCCGCGCGGGTCGCGAAATTCACAGGCGGTTTTCGCGAAGAGAACTTCGCCGGCAGCAACAACTGGGCCGTCGGCGGCGCCTTGACCGCCGACGGCGCCGCGATTCTGGCTGACGATATGCACCTGGGATTGGGCGTGCCCAATATCTGGTATCGGGCGCAACTTCTAGTCGGCGACGGTGCGGCGGCGCGGCGGATTGCCGGCGTTACCCTGCCCGGCGCGCCCGGGGTGGTGGTCGGCAGCAATGGCCACGTCGCATGGGGATTCACCAACAGTTACGGCCAATGGTTTGACTGGGTGGCGCTGCCGAAGGTCGGCGGCGCGGGGGCCCATGCAACGCCACTGGCCACGCATCGGGAGATCATCGCCGTCAAGGGCGGCGAGCGTGTCGAAATCGAGATCCGCGAGGCACCGTGGGGCCCGGTGTTGCACAGCGATGCGGCCTACAATTATGCGCTCAGCTGGTCGCTGTACCGCGAAGGCGCCGTCAATTTCCGCACGGCTAACATCGGATCGGCGACCTCGCTGGACGAGGCGATCGCCATCGCGCAGCAAGGCGGCGTACCGCATCAGAACTTCGTGGCCGTCGACAGGAATGGCAATATCGGCTGGACCATCATGGGCCGCATCCCCCTGCGCGATGTGCCGTCGCCGGGCTCGACACGCGGCCGGTTGACGCCGGAAGCAGCGCTGCCTGCGGGCTGGCTGCCAGCGGCACAATATCCGCTGGTCAAGAATCCCGGTAGTGCCCGGCTCTGGACCGCCAACAACCGGCAGGTCGGCGGCGCGGCAGGTGCCCTCATCGGTGACGGCGGCTTCGATCTCGGTGCGCGCGCCAGGCAGATTCGCGACCGGCTGCAAGAAAAAACGCGGTTGGCGGAAAAAGACCTGTACGGCATCCAGCTTGATCGCGAATCGCGCTTCCTAAGGCGCTGGGCTGTGCTGGCCGGAGACGTGGCGCGTGCGGCGCCCGATGACAAAACCGCCGCCATTGCGGCGCAGCTGAAGACCTGGAACGGCCAGGCCGATACCGGCGAAACGGGTCATCGTATTGCGCGCGCGTATCGCCAGCGCGTGCTGGACCAGCTTTGGCTCGCGTGGCTGACTGCCGCGGATCGCGAAGCGGCCGGGCCGGAGACACCGGAAAAACGTTTCGTGGCCTACACCACGGACGGCCGTTTCGAGTACCCGGCGTGGCAGGCCATCGCCGCGCGGCCCGGCCATCTTTTGCCGCCGGCGTACACGAGCTGGGATGATTTCCTGGGCAAGCAGCTCGATTGGGTGCACGATGAACTCGTCCGGCAAGACGGCAGCCTTGCGGCAGCGACCTGGGGTAAACGCAACACGGCGCGCATCGGACATCCTTTCTCGCGTGTGATGCCCTTTCTGGCGCCGCTGCTCGATATGCCCAGCACGCCCTTGCCGGGGGACAATCATATGCCGCGGGTCGCGGCCCCCGCTTTCGGCGCCTCCGAGCGGCTGGTGGTATCCCCGGGTCACGAAGAACGCGGCATCCTCACCATGCCGGGCGGGCAAAGCGGGCATCCGCTCTCGCCGTATTTTGGGGCGGGCCACGACGCGTGGCTGGCCGGCGCCATCACGCCGCTATTGGCAGGCGAAGCGCGTCACACGCTGATACTCAGACCGTAAACTCAAGCACTGGCGCGGCTTGCGGGGCGCTTCTTGCCTGAGGGCCGCACCCATGCTTGAGTTTACTGTTCGAATTGTCAACGTGCAGATGCGACTGAATGGCATCTGCACGCGGCTGCGCCTAGAATGGACGCCCATGGACGCACTCGCATGAAACCGCCCTATCTCGCCCGCATGGACGACGCCGAAGGCCAAATCCGTGCCACCGGCGAACGGCTCACGCAGCCGCGTACGGCCGTGCTGGCCGTGCTGCTGGCCGCCGATCATGCCATCGCCCACCAGGATGTCGCCGCCACGCTGGCGGCGCACCACGCGATTGACCGCGTGACCGTCTACCGGGTGCTCGACTGGCTGGTGGACGCCGGCATCGCGCATCGACTCGCCGGGGATGACCGCGTCTGGCGTTTCATGCTCAATTACCGCGCGAAAGACGCCGGCCATAAGCATGCGCATTTCACCTGCAAGCAATGCGGCCAGACCTTTTGCCTCAACGATATCCAGACCCGTCTTAATTTCAAGCTCCCCGCGGGCTTCAAGTCCGCCGAGGTGGACCTGACCATTCGCGGCGCCTGCGCGCATTGCTCATAGGCGGCCCCGCATGACGGCGTCATCCATTACCCCGGTCACCCTGCTCACCGGTTTTCTCGGCAGTGGCAAGACCACGCTGCTGAATCAGATGCTGCGGCAGCCCGGGATCGACGAGACCGCGGTGCTGATCAACGAATTCGGCGCCGTCTCCATTGACCACTTGCTGGTGCGCGAGGCGAGCGAGAATCTCACGGTCCTGTCGAATGGCTGTATCTGCTGTTCGGTCGCCGGCGACATGGTACAGGCACTGCGCGATCTGTATTTCAAGCGCGCGAACGGCGAGGTGCCGGATTTCAGGCGGGTCATCATCGAGACCACCGGTCTCGCCGATCCCGCGCCGATCCTGCACACGCTGATTGAAATGCCGCTGGTGGCGGCGCGTTATTCGCTGGCAGGCGTCGTCACGACCGTGGATGCCGAGCACGGCGAGCTTCAACTCGACCGGCACATCGAGTCGGTCAAGCAGGCCGCCGTGGCGGACCGGATCGTGCTGACCAAAACCGACCGCGTGTCACGGGATGGCGTCGATGCGCTGCGGGCGCGGCTGCTCGCGCTGAATCCGGGCGCGCGGATCTTTGAAGCGGTGTCCGGTGACATCGATCCCGCCGTCCTGTTCAACACCGGCCTTTACCAGCCCGGGCAGAAGACACCCGATGTGAAAGCCTGGCTCCGGGCGGAATCCTATCGGCCGATGGCACATGCCGCAACGACCGCGCCCTTTAAGAAATCCGCAGCCACCCCGCGACATGACGAGCGTTTCCGCGCCTTTGCGGTCATCATCGACCGTCCCGTCGCCTGGCAACCGCTGGTGGACGCACTGGAAACGCTGACCGCCCTGCGCGGCGACCAGCTCTTGCGCATCAAGGGCATTGTCAACGTCGTCGGCGAAGAACGTCCGCGCGCGATTCACGCTGTCCAACACACGTTGTATCCGGTTGCGCAGCTGGCGGCGTGGCCCGACGCCGATCGCACGACGCGTCTCGTCTTCATTACCCGCGATCTGGACGAAACCTTCGTCCGTGAGACGCTGCACGCGTTTCTCCGCGACCAGCCGCCGGCGCCGTCCGCGGCAGCGAAGGCGGCTTGAAGGCACGCAAAACCGCCCCCATTTGCATTGATCGATGTCCAACCCAGAGCCAGCCATGCCCGCACAGCGTTCCAGCAAGTCCCCTATCCCGACCACCATCCTCACCGGCTTTTTGGGGGCCGGCAAGACCACCCTGCTCAACCGCATCCTCACCGAGCGCCACGGCGAGAAAATCGCCGTCATCGAAAATGAATTCGGTGAGGCCGGCATCGACAACGAAATCCTCGTGCAGGACAAGGAAGAGCAGATCATCGAGATGAACAACGGCTGCATTTGTTGCACCGTGCGCGGCGACCTGGTGCGCATCCTCGGCGAGCTGGCCGACAAGCGCAAGAAAGGGACGCTCCAGTTCGACCGCGTCATCATCGAGACCACCGGCATGGCTGACCCCGGGCCGGTGGCACAGACGTTCTTCATGGACGACGATATCCACCAGGCTTATGTGCTTGATGCCATCATCACCGTGGTCGACGCCAAGCACGCGCAACAGCAGCTCGACAGTAACGAACAGGCCCGCGAGCAGATCGGCTTTGCCGACCGGGTCCTGCTGTCGAAGACCGACCTGGTGTCAAAGGAGGAGTGCGATGCGCTGATCAGCCGCATGAAACGCATGAATCCGCGCGCAACCTACAAAAACGTGCATTTCGGTGAAACCGACATCACGGAAATCCTGGACGTCCGCGGCTTCAACCTGAACTCGATCCTCGACATCGACCCGGATTTCCTCACCGACGATCACCATCATCACGACGATGATATCCAGTCATTCGTGTTCACGACCGAACGTCCCCTGGGCATGGAAAAGATCGAGGCATTCCTGTCGCTGCTAATCCAGACTTACGGCAACGACATGCTGCGCTACAAGGGCGTGCTCAACATCGAGGGGCAGGACAGCCGCATGATCTTCCAGGGGGTGCACATGACCATGGGCGGCAGCCCCGGCAAGCCCTGGGCGGCGGGCGAGAAGCGCGAATCGAAAATGGTCTTCATCGGCCGCAATCTGCCCAAGCGAATCTTTGTCGAAGGCCTTGCCTATTGCGTGGCCGATGACGCCAAGACGGTGATCGAACTCAAATAGCCGTGGCCGCAAATGATTGAAATTTCCGGCCTGATTGCCGGCTATGGCGGCCGCGCCGTGCTATCGCTCGACCGGTTAAGCGTCGCGGCCGGACAGCATACCCTGGTGCTAGGCCCGTCCGGTGGCGGCAAGACGACGCTGCTCAACGTCATTGCCGGGATTGCGCCGGCCATGTCGGGTGACGTCCGCGTCTGCGGCGCGCAGCTCGGCACATTGAGCGCCGCGCAACGCGACCATTTTCGCGGCCGCCATATCGGCTTCGTCATGCAGCGGCTGCACTTGATCGCCGCGCTCAGCGTCGAATCCAACCTGCTGCTCACGCAAAAGCTGGGCGGGACGGCCATCGACGCAAGCCATATTCACGGCATTCTCGACAGGCTGGGCATCGGCAACAAGCGGCGCGCGTGGCCGCGTCAGTTGTCACAGGGAGAAGCGCAACGTGTGGCGATCGCGCGCGCGGTGGTGAATCGCCCCGCGCTGATACTCGCCGACGAACCGACCGCGGCGCTTGACGATGCCAGTTGCGCCGCCGCCATCGACCTGCTGTTCGATCAGGCCGGCGAACATGGGGCGACCCTGCTGGTGGCCACCCACGATCAGCGCATCAAGGCGCGCTTCAGCCAGGTGCTGCGCCTGGACAAACCGGCGCCATGAATACGCTGTCAACGGCAATTCCGCTCGCCATCGCCTATTTGCGTGAACGCCTGTTTGCCACCCTGCTCAACGTCCTGCTGCTGTCACTCGGCATCGCCACCATTGTCGCGCTGCTGTTAACGCTGTCGCAGGTCGAGACACGCATGGATCGCGACGCGGCCGGCATTGACCTGGTGGTCGGCGCAAAAGGCAGTCCGCTGCAGCTGATCCTGTCGTCGGTTTTCCAGGTGGACATTCCGACCGGAAATATTCCGCTCGCCGCGGCGGAGCGCATCAGCGCCGAGCCGGCCGTCAGGCGGGCGATTCCCCTCGCATTGGGCGACAGTTACCGTTCCTTTCGCATCGTCGGCACCGATCACGCCTACCTTGACTTGTACGGAGGAGAAATCGGCGCCGGACGGCTTTGGGAACGGCCGATGGAGGTGGTGGCCGGCGCCGAGGCGGCCGCGCGCACCGGCCTTGCGCCCGGACAGAAGTTTGCCGGCACGCACGGACTCGCCGACGGCGGCGCTACGCATGCCCGCCAGCCCTTTGAGGTGGTCGGTATCCTGAAACCCACCGGCACGGTGGCTGACCGGCTGATCCTCACCGGCGTAAACAGCATCTGGGCGGTGCATGCCACGGCAGCGCATGCCGCCAACGATCCCGATGACAACCCGCACCCTGCCGGTGAAGACAAGCAAATCACGGCGCTATTGATTCAATATGCGTCGCCGCTCGCCGCGGCGTCTTTCCCGCAGCGGGTCAATGCGGTCAGTGGATTGCAGGCGGCCTCGCCGGCCATGGAAATCGCGCGCCTGTTTGCCTTTCTGGGGTTTGGCATTACCGCGTTGAAGCTGTTCGCCACCGTCATGATGTTGTGCGCGGGCCTCGGCATTTTCATCGGCCTCATGAACGCCCTCGACGATCGCCGCGCCGACCTGGCCTTGTTGCGGGTGCTCGGTGCGACGCGTGGCATGGTATTTCTCACCATCCTCATCCAGGGATTCGCGCTCGGGGTGGCGGGAGTTATACTGGGTATGTTGCTCGGGCATGCTGGGGCGGAGTGGATCGGTCAAACTGTCGCGCAGGCGCACCGCGTGCAACTCACCGGCATGACATGGGTCAACGCGGAATTCCAGGTAATCGGCGCCGCCCTCGGGCTGGCGCTGGCAGCAGGCCTGTTTCCCGCCTGGCGCGCCTATCGGCAGTCGGTACCGGAACTTCTTGGCGGCGCGTGAATTGATTCATCATCGGGTACTTTTTTTGGATTTGACTGAAATGCGACGATCCCTGAATTTGCCGGTAACGCGCGGCGGCCGGAAATTGCCGGGCACGGTGTCGCCGGCCGTGGCGCCGATCATCGCGGCCCTGCTGTTGAACATGCTGTCCGGCGGCAACGCTTTCGCGGTCGCCCCCGAGCCCGGCAAAGTCGCCGATGAGCAGCTCTACAGCTACATTGGCACGGACCCGCTGCCGGCCGGCACCGTGCCCTGGCAGGTCTTGCGGCAGGTAAAACTGGTTGAAGAGAAAAAGGGCGGCAAGACCACCATGCGTCCCGAGTTCAGTGCCCAGATCCGCGAGCTCGACCAGCAGCAGGTGAAGGTCTATGGCTTTGTCCTGCCGCTGTCGACGACCGTCAAGCAGAAGCACTTTCTGATTTCGCCGCTACCCACCCATTGTCCGTTCTGTGTGTCACAGGGACCCGATTCGATGATCGAAGTAGTCGCCCGGATACCGGTCGAGTTTTCCCAATGGGATCCGATCGTTGTCTCGGGAAAGCTGGAACTGGTGAACGACTCGTCCTTGTACTATCGGCTGATCGACGCCGAGTCGGTCAAGAACTGACGGACCACACGCATGGCGACCGCGATTCCAGGAAAACCGGGCGTTGTCCCCAAATCCGCCGCCGCGGCAACGCCGGCGGCGGTGTCAGCCGTCAAGGCCGCCATGATGAGCTCGGGCGGGTTTTCCAGCGAGCAACTGTCCCCGGACTCAAACAGTTTTCCGCCGCTATATGAGGCCGCGATACTGTATGCCGCCGATTGCTATGATGCTGCACAGGAAACCCTCAAGGAGCATTTGAAAACCAAGGACGGCAAGGACAGCATTCGCACCTGGCTGATGTTGTTCGATCTGTATCAGCTCACCCACAATCGCAAGGAATTCGACGCGCTTTCGATGTTGTTTACCGTGAAGTTCGAGCGATCGCCGCCGGTGTGGACCGAGTCGACGGAGAACACCGACCCGCGCCGCAAGGAAAAACGTGAACGCAAGGATTTTTTCGCGCTGACGCCGGCCGCGGATGGCGCCCTGCTCGGCGAAATCGACAAATTTGAGGCATTCGCCACGGAAATGGGCAGCTGCCGTATTGGCCTCGAAAAGGTCACCAGCATGCTGTCCGAGGAGGCCGAGCTGTTCTCGATCGTGTTTCAGCGCCTGCGCCGCTCGAAATTTCCCATCTGGTTCAACGGTTTCGACGATTTCGCCGCCATGCTCAAGAAAAGCATCAACGAAGGTGCCGGACAGCCGTTGGCGAGCGTGTTGGGCTATTGGTCGCTGCTGTTCGAGCTGTACATTCTCGATGGAGAACTGAATGAATACGAAGAGCTCGGGCTCGAATATGCCGTGGCGTTCGAGATGTCGCCGCCGCCATGGGAAGTGGTGATGCGCCCGAGCGGACCGGATGGCGCCATTGTTGCCCCCGCGGGGACGGCGGCCGCCTCGGGATCCCAGGGCGGCTTTCCGTTGAAAGGCGTGATAAGCGCGAGCAGCAAAGACATGCTGCAGCAATTGTCGATTTACGCCGCGTCGAAGCAGGAGGTGCTGGTCGACATGAGCAACCTGATGCGCATCGATTTCGCCGTGGCCGGGCAGTTTTTCGAGGCCATACGCGCCATTCATCTCGCCCAGAAGCGCGTCATCCTCGCCAACCTGAATGAACTGACCGCGGCGCTGCTCGAAGTGTTCGGGATGACCAAGCACGCCATCCTGATGCGCAAGAAGGCCGCATAGGTCGCATTGACCGTCGCGCGCTCGGTTGACCCGGGCGGCGCGACGCAACATGACCTATTGCTTTCGACTCTTCCTCCCCCATCTTTCCTGATCATGGAACCTGAACAATTTCACGGCACGACGATCCTGTCGGTGCGGCGCGGCGACAAGGTCGCCATGGGCGGCGATGGCCAAGTCACCCTCGGCACTATCATCGTCAAGGCAACCGCCCGCAAGATCAGGCGGCTGCACAAGGACCAGGTGCTGGCCGGGTTTGCCGGTGCCACCGCGGACGCGTTCACGCTGTTCGAGCGCTTCGAGGCCAAGCTCGACAAGCACCAGGGTCACCTGATGCGCTCGGCGATCGAGCTCGCCAAGGACTGGCGGACCGACCGAATCCTGCGCCGCCTGGAAGCGATGCTGACGGTCGCCGATCGCACCAGTTCGCTCATCATCACCGGCACCGGCGACGTGCTTGAGCCCGAGATGGGGCTGCTGGCCATTGGTTCCGGCGGCGCCTACGCCCAGGCCGCCGCGCAGGCCCTGCTGCAAAACACCGACCTGCCACCCGCCGACATCATCAAGAAAGCACTGTCCATCGCCGGCGATATCTGTATCTACACCAACCAGAACCACACGATTGAAACTCTTGAATAGCCGGCCCGGACGCCTCAGCAGCCGAGCATATCGATTCCAGGCAAGGAACCGCGACGCGACGGCCCGGGGACATATGGCTCATGAGTGAGGGCCGGCGTGGACACGCAACGCCGCCCGGGAACGCTTGGCGTGGCTCAATGAGGTCTTTCGGATGATGACGCCCAAAGAAATTGTTTCCGAACTCGACAAGCACATCGTCGGCCAGTCT